>CAZPQB010000004.1:0-65908 GCA_964588605.1 uncultured Dehalococcoidaceae bacterium
AGTAACCCCGGAGGTCGAACAGAGAGCCTGCCACAAACTGGGTCTTACACCGGCACCGATATCAAGCCAGGTGCTGCAGCGCGACCGCCACGCCCAGTTTGTCACCACGCTGGCTCTTATCGCGGGTTCTCTGGAGAAATTCGCCACCGAAATCAGGGGACTGCAGAAAACGGAGGTACGGGAGGTCGAAGAGCCCTTCGGCAGCGGCCAGACTGGCTCTTCGGCTATGCCTCATAAGCGTAATCCGGAACTCTCGGAACGGGTCACCGGCCTGGCAAGATTGGTGCGGGGCTGTGCCCTGACCTCAATGGAGAACATCGCACTCTGGCACGAACGTGATATCAGTCACTCTTCTAATGAGCGTATCATCCTGCCTGATGCCTGCCTGGCCCTGGACTATGTACTGGCACTTTTCACCTCAGTGATGAAAGGTCTGCAGGTATATCCGCAAAGGATGAAAAAGAACCTGGAGCTTACACGGGGTCTGGTATTTTCACAGAGGGTAATGCTGGCTCTTATCGATAAGGGATTAAGCCGACAGGAAGCCTACGAAATGGTCCAGAGAAACGCGATGAAGGCATGGAAGGGCAACAGGAACTTCCGGACGTTGCTCAAGGCCGACGCCGGGGTGAAGAATGCCATATCGCCCGAAGAGCTTGAGAAAATTTTTGATTACCAGTATTATCTACAACACGTTGACGAAATTTACCGGAGACTCGGCTTAACCAAGTCGCAATGGCGCGGCAGTATATCCAAATCCATGGAGTTGAGACCAAGGTCTATATAGCTGTCAACGCTGTGGAATACTGACCAAAAACTATAACTAGAAAGTTGGAGACATATGGACAATTCTGATGTATCTGTATTAACGAAGACAGAATTACCACTTCCCGTATTCATCCGGGGCAAAGTGCGCGATACCTACGACCTCGGCAGCCACCTGCTTGTCATAGCTACCGACCGAATATCCGCTTTTGATGTTGTCCTGCCCTGCGGCATCCCCAACAAGGGCCATGTACTCAACCGCCTGTCCTCTTTCTGGTTCCGGCGCACGGCAGATATAATGCCCAACCACATGATGGAGGCGGTTGATGATGTTCATAGCATCGATTCCTACCTTCCCGCCGAGCAAAGGTTTCATTACCCGACGTATCTCAGGGGACGCTCGATGATTGTTAAGAAAGTTAAACGCATACCGGTGGAATGCGTTGTCCGCGGCTATATCTCAGGTTCAGCCTGGGCCGAATATCAGGAGCATGATACGATTTCGGGGGAAGCAATGCCCAAGAACTTACAGGAAAGCCAGGAGCTGAAAGAGCCGTTGTTTACACCAACCACCAAGGCTGAGACCGGCCATGATGAGCCCATTACCCGCAAAGATATAATCAAGCTTATCGGGCTCCGTTTTGCCGAGGAAATGGAGGCGAAGAGCCTGGCTATCTATAACTACGCCCGCGAATACGCACTGAGTCACGGTATCATCCTCGCCGATACCAAGTTCGAGTTTGGCGTGGATGAAAAACGTCTGGTAATTATCGACGAGCTTCTAACCCCTGACTCCTCACGCTTCTGGGACGCCGAAAAATATAAGGTCGGGCGTTCTCAACCCAGTTTCGATAAACAGCCGGTACGCGACTGGCTGGTACAGAGCGGCTGGAACAAGGAGCCTCCCGCCCCCATGCTACCCCCGGACATCATCGAGGCGACTTCAAAGAGATACATGCAGGCCTACGAGATGATAACAGGCCGTAAGCTGGCTACTCTTGATACCGACTAGCCCTCCAGAAGACCCTTGGTGCTGGGCAGTTCGCCAGCCATCCGCTCATCAACCCTGGTAGCTGCGTCCAGGGCCCTCCCCAGTGCTTTAAAGAGCGCCTCTGCTTTGTGGTGGTCGTTGCTCCCGTAAAGAATCCGGGCATGCAGGTTCAATCGGGCTTCGCTGGCGAATGACTCAAGGAAGTGGCGGACAAGGTCGGAGGGAAAGCCAAACATATCATTATCGGCAAAGGGTAAATCCAGCACTGCATATCCCCGCCCACCGATATCGATGGCGACCGTCACCAGCACTTCATCCATAGGCACGGCCACATCCGCCATGCGCACGATGCCGCGCTTCTCCTCCAGGGCTTTGCCAAAGGCTCTGCCCAGACAGATAGCCACGTCTTCCACAAGGTGATGCGGGTCGTCGCCGGTAGCCGTCAACTTTATGTCAAATAATCCGTGCCTTGCCAGTTGCGACAGCAGGTGGTTGAACATGCTGATGCCGGTATTTATCTCGTACCGGCCGCTGCCGTCGATATTCAATTCCAGGCTTATGTTCGTTTCCCTGGTCTCCCGCCTGATAACAGATGACCTTTTGTTATCGGCCTCTAATGAAAGCAGTTTCATGGCTCCCTTGAGAAATGTACCACCAACAGCTATCTTCCCGGTACGCGTCCGCTGATAAAGCGGCCGACTGCACCCGATTTTTTCGGCCATCTGCTGGTCAGAGTACCCCCGTCTATTCTGAATCTGCACTACTTTATTTAATACTTCGTTGACCGATACCATTTAAAGTCCCCCGTGTTACGTTACTATACAATAAACTGGCTTACTTGTTAATTATTATAACAGATATTAGCTATTTGTCAAGGGCTTATTATAAATAAGCAGTAATTTTTCACAGACGGGTCACGCCGTTGATACAATAGCTAATCGTCGATTTCGCGGAGAGCCTTCAACAGGGCATCGGTATGTTCCGGCTTGCCCGCAGTAATGCGGATGCTGTTGCGCAGCAGCGGGTTATCGAAGTAACGAACCAGGATTCCTTTTTGCTGCAGTTTCTGGTGGAGTTCAGCGGCGTTGCCTTTCAGCACATTGCAGAAGATAAAATTGGCCTGCGAGGGGTATGGTTTTAACCATTCTATCTTCTCCAGCTTGGCAAACAGCCTTTCCCTCTCCGCAATGATTGCCCTGACCTTTCCCTGCAAATAGTCCAGGTCTGCGAGCGATTCTCTTACAGCAATCTCAGCCGCCACACTTACGTTATGCGGAATTTTGATAGCCATCAGCTTACCGACAATCCAGGGATGGAACACACCATAGCCTATGCGCAGTCCCGCCAGCCCCGCCCACTTGCTGAAGGAACGCAAGACCATGAGATTGCTGTGCTGGCTTACATCAGGCACCGCTGTTTCTCCCGAAAATTCATAATAAGCCTCATCAACCACGACGGGCAAGCCGGTATCAACAATCTCCAGAATATCCTGCCGGGGGATGACATTGCCGGTGGGATTGTTGGGCGTAGCCAGAAATATCAACCTGGTCTTCCTACTGATAATGTTCTTTACAGTTTTAACATCGACGGCGAACTGTTCATCCCTGTTTACGTTAACCAGCGTACCGCCGCATATCTCCGTGCTGAAACGGTAGATATCAAAGGTCGGTACGCAGTTAACAACCTCGTCACCCGGGCCGACAAACAGTCGAACGATAAGGTCGATGAGCGTGTTACTGCCATGTCCCGCCACAATACGGTCAGCGGCAACACCGGCATATCCCGCCAATAGCTTACGCAGTTCCTGCTGACCATCGTCAGGGTAGATATGAAAGTGAGGATTATCCGCCAGCGCCTGAAGAACCCGGGGGGAACAGCCATAGGGGTTCTCATTCGCATTCATCTTGATAATACTCTCGACCGGCACATCGACCCTACCCGCCAGGACATCAGGAGATGTGCTGGCACTGTAGCCGGTAAACCCGGCTAAATGTCCCCTAATGAATTTTTCCATTCCTTCAGAATCCATTATTGACCCCTAACCTTTATCACTGAGCCGCTTCTCTATGGCGCGGGCATGGGCATCGAGTCCCTCAGCCCTGGCTATAATCTGGGTCGCCTCGCCGAGCTGCCCTATATCCCTTTTATCCATGTTCACCAGGCTGATAAGCTTTACAAAATCCGTAATATTCAGTCCCGAGCCGAACCTCGCCGTCCCTTCCGTAGGCAACACATGACTGGGACCAGCCACGTAGTCGACGAGTGCCTCGATGGAATTCTCCCCGACGAAGAGGCAGCCGGCATTCTCCACCTTTTTCACATAGTCAGCCGCATCCTTGACGACGAGGCACAGGTGTTCCGGAGCATAAAGATTGGATAACTCAATAGCTTCATCGATATTGGCTACGACAACAATAAGGCCATGACTCTCCAGTGATTCAGCGGTAATGGTCTTACGCGAAAGGCTATCAAGCTGCCGCTCTATTTCGCTGTTGACCTTATCCGCCATCAGCTTGGAGGTCGTTATCAGCATCGCCGCAGCCCCCGAACCATGCTCAGCCTGGGCGAGGAGGTCGGCGGCGCAGTATTCCGGACTGGCGGTATCATCGGCAATGATAATCACCTCGCTCGGCCCGTAGAGTCCGTCGATGCCCACCACTCCATATACCACCTTCTTAGCCAGGGAGACGAAGATATTGCCCGGCCCGCAGACCTTGTCCACTCTGGGAACCGATTCGGTGCCGAAAGCCAGGGCGGCAACAGCCTGGGCGCCCCCTATGGAAAAAATGCGGTCGACCCCGGCAATCCTGGCAGCCGCCAGTGTTACTGGCGAAACCTCACCCGGCTTCCCCGGCGGGGTTACCAGAATGACCTCTTTGACCCCGGCAACCTTGGCAGGAATGGCCGTCATCAGCAGCGATGATGGCAATGGCGCCGTAAAGCCAGGAACATGCAGGCCGACTTTATTCAGCGGGCGCAGCAGCCAGCCCAAGTTTTTGCTGGTGCTTTCGCGGAAAAGACTGCCTTTTTGTTCCTCGTGATAGTCAGTTATCCGTTCTGCAGCGAGTTTCAGGGCAGAAATAAGGCCGGTATCCACCTCCTGATAGGCACGTTCTATCGACTCCTTTTTCACTTCTAATGAGGTCAGCTTAACGCCATCGAATCTCTCGGTATACTCGAAGAGGGCGGCATCGCCCCTATCACGCACATCATTAACGATTTGCCTGACCACCCGCTCTTTTTCATCATTACCGGCCTCCTTAGACGCCTGCCGGGACAAGGCCAGTTTGGCTGATTGAAAGTCCTCGATGATTCTCATTCAAGCACCTTTTACAGCTCTTTTTAGCTTCTGAATAATATATCTCATTCGCTTATCCTTCAAAGAATTTACACTACCCGTACCGCCGATGAGGCAGGCCGTCGACTCAAAAAGGTTGTCGATAATTTTTAGATTGTGCCGGGCAATAGTCCGCCCGGTCTCGGTATTCTCTATCAGCAGGTCGGCATCTTCCGGCAGGAAGGCCTCGGTAGCCCCCCAGGTAGGAATCACCCGGTAATGCCCGAGGTGGTTGTCCCGGGCATAACTGTCGGCGATATTCACGTACTCTGAGGCTACCCGCAACGGTTCTCCGCTTTCTGCCATACGCTGACGTAAATCACTGGTATCATCAACGGCCAGTTCCCGGCTCACTACCGCCACCAGCCTTACCCTGCCGAATCCAAGGTCAAGCAGCTCTTTCACCGGACTCGATGGGAACTGGTTAAGGTGCTCGGAAAGCCAGTCCCGGCCGGTAACCGCTAGGTCAAAATACCCGTTGGCTACCTGCAAGGGCATATCCTGCGGCCTGATAACTTTAACCGACACCCCCTCAATATCTATCTTCGGACGGCGATTGCCAGTATCCGACGGATAATCATCAATCTCAATACCGGCCTTATTAAGCAAATCAATGGTCGGCTGCTGCTGATGGCCATCGGGCAAAGCCAGCCTGACCATATTCCTGTCTGCCTCTCTGGTAACACGGCCACTTGATATCCGGGGCCTGATTATGCTCTCCTTAGAGCGCCCTTTTTCTCCATTCTTCGGCAGCAAATTACTGATTGATGACACCACGTCACCAAGGTTTTTCGATTCCCAGCTACGCCGGTTGGCAATGAGAAAGGCGCTAAAATCAAGCACCCTGCTTACTGGTGCTATATTATTATTTTCCAGATCCGCTCCGGTTTTGGTAGACAGCAGCGCCATATCCGCATTCTCAGGCGGGTAGACCTCGGCGGCTCCCCACAGCGGGAAAATACTGAATCGCCTCAATCTGTTTCTCAGCGCGAAGGACTCAGCTAGGTTCGGGTACTCGCTGGCAATACGCACCAGAGACCTGCCCTGCAAGAGTTCCGCCAGGGGCGAAGCCGCCGCCATATAAAGCACACCGTCACCGTATAACAGGTCCTTCACCTTAACCAGGTCGCTGCTCGGGTATTTAGTCAGCAGTTCTTCAATCCAATCAAGGCAGCAAATACCGAGGTCATAGTTACCCATAGCTATCTGTACCGGAATATCCTTCTCATGGAAAACCCTTATCAGGAGGGCAGGGAATCTTTCTGACCTCGGACGGTAAAAACCCATATTCGAGTGATATTCGTCGAGAGCCCAGTCCGCTTTCTGAAGCAGCGCCGCCGTCTTCCTGAGCAGGCGCCCTTTAGGCAGGGCTAGCTTTATCGCCACCTTTCCCCTCCAGCAACTTCAAGACTTCGCCGATTGTCGGAACATCGAACCGCCTGGAGCTAACGATGTCCCATAAGTTAAAAATCGGGGCTTCAGTCTTTACCTCAATTATCCACCGGAAACCTTCAGCCTCCTGCTCACCAAGGTCAAACGTGACAACATAACCGGCTTCACGCAGGCTGGCGGCGGTTTTGAACGCCTCTTTTACGACTTTGTTATCCACGGTCTCCACCCGAACTATAATGCCCGGCGATACCGGAGGAGCAGTCGCCTCCGGTTTTAATATTTTCATAAGCCGGTCTATGTACAGGGCAAATCCGGAGGCAGGCACGTCGCCACCACCCATCGAAGGTATCAGGGCATCATACCTGCCGCCTCCGCCTATTTTCTCTCCATTAACAATGAACTGAAATATCACGCCGGTATAATATTCAAAACCGGCCCCGGAAGCTATATCTATCTGATAGCTACATCCCAGCGCATCAAGAAGGGCGACTATCTCCAGGAAATTATCCAGATGCGGACTGACCTCGGGCATACTCCGTGCAAGAATAGCCTTCTGGTTCGTCAGAAAACCCGATGACTGCCCCTTCAAGCTCAAAAGGGGCAACAGGGTACTTTCAAAGTCCGGGTTATCCCGGCCGATCCTGGCCAGTGTTCCCACATCACCGTCCATAATCTGGTCGAACAGACGGTGCTGCTCCTCAGGGTTCAGCCCGAGCTTTTCCAGCAGGGCTTTCATCAGACCGGCGTGTGACAGTCGCAGTTCCACGTCCTTCAGTCCCAGTTTCTTCAGGACTTCCAGAGACAGCTCAATCAACTCGGCATCGGCTATCGCTGAGCCCACACCGATAAGCTCGGCCCCGCACTGCCACCTCTCCCTGTTTTTTTCACCTGCCTCCTCAAAAATAAAAAGATTAGCGGCGTAAAAAAGCCTGGCCAATCCCTTCCCTTCCAGGTTCTCGGCGTACAGTCGCGCTACCGGGATAGTGCCGTCGGGGCGCAACACGACCCTCTCCCCACTCCATCCATCCCAGTCAAGGAAGGAATATACCTTGCCCAACCTCCCCGGGGTAAGCGTCCCCGCCGAGGTAAAAAGGTGCAGATATTCAATGGTCGGCGTCCTGACCTCCTGATATCCCCACCGGGAACAGCAGTCACGGCATATCCCTTCTATCAGCCGGAGCGCCGCCATCTCGCCGGGGAGCAGGTCCCTCATTCCTTTACATTTCTGGACCTTCATTTTTCATCCTTATATATTCTCGTACGTGGATACTATAATAATTTACACTAATTTAGTCAGCTATTCAATTTTGAATAAAAAGCGTTATTCGCTCACTTTTCCAATAATACCCCCTGTGGGTTTAAATCCACCCCCCTATTTTTGAGTGGTGGTGGGGATATTATGGGACAGGAAGCGGATGACTCGAGGGAGGGCGGGTGGGAAAAAGGTGACAAGGCGAGAGGGTGGGGCTGAGAAAAAATAACCCGCTGCCCTCTTTCAGGCTGCGGCCGACTTTTTAATTGCATCGAAACTGTTATACAATTATAATAGTAAGAATCTGGCAGGTAAAATACATGATAAAAATCAGGCGAATACTGCTGGCAGTGATAATCCTGCTGCTGGCTATATCCATAGGTTCAAGCGTTCAGTCGCAGACTCCCAATATCCACGTACTGACAATCAAGGGCACCATCAACCCGGTTCTTGTCAATTACGTGGAACGCGGCATCGAGGAAGCCGAGGATAGCGGCGCCGAAGCCCTTATCATTCAAATGGATACGCCTGGCGGTCTGGATACGGCCATGCGTGATATCATTCAGCTTATCGTTAACTCCCGGGTACCGGTGGTAGTTTACGTGGCTCCATCAGGAGCCCGGGCCGCCTCGGCCGGTGTCTTTATTACCATAGCCGGACATGTGGCTGTGATGGCCCCCAACACAGCCATCGGCGCGGCGCACCCGGTGGCAATCGGGAGTGATGGCGAAGCCCAGATGTCCGAAGCTATGGAAGAAAAGATAATTAACGACGCGGCAGCTTACATTAGAAGCATCGCCGAGGCCCACGGACGTAACATGGAATGGGCGGAAAGGGCAGTCAGAGAGAGCGTTTCGGCCACCGAGCGTGAAGCCCTGGAATTGAACGTTATCGATATGATTGCGCCGGACCTTGACACACTCGTCATACAGCTGGACGGCAGGCAGGTCACCATGATCAATGACCAGCAGGTAACCCTGCATACCCAAGGGGCGATAATTAACGACGTCCCTATGAAGACGATCGAGAAGTTCCTGTACGCCATTGCCGACCCGAATATCGCTTACCTGTTACTGAGCGTGGCTACCCTCGGTATCATGGTTGAGATATTTAATCCCGGGCTTATTTTCCCCGGAGTGGTCGGGGGCATCAGCCTGTTATTGGCGTTCTACGCGCTGGGAATGCTGCCGGTGAATTATGCCGGCATCCTGTTAATCGTCCTAGCTATCGGGCTTTTTATCGGCGAAGTGATAACAACCACTTTCGGCGTCTTCACAGCCGGAGGCGTGGTAGCACTTGTTATTGGTTCTCTAATTCTATTCCAGGGCGGAGGACCCATATTCCGTATAGACCCCTGGCTTATTGCTACCGTAACCATTATTATTACCGGTACTCTCGCCTTTGTGATTCACCGCGCTGTAAGCGCCCACCGCAGACAGGCCAAAACCGGTTGGGAAGAACTGATAGGCAAGACAGCCGTTGTCAAAGTCGCGCTGAACCCCGAGGGCACCGTGTTCTTAAAGGGCGAGCGCTGGACAGCCACCTCTGAAGGAGAAGAAATTAAGCCCGGGGATGAGGTCATTATCAACAAGGTCGACGGCTTAATGCTGTATGTCACTAAAAAGAAGCAAGATTAAAAGTAAATAAGTTTACACGATAAAGGAGGACTCTTTGCTTACTATGCCTGTTTGGTTGCTAGTCGTGGTAGTACTTGTTATCATTGTCTTACTGGTTTTTGTTGTTCTCTGGTCAGTCCGGGCTCACCAGAAAAAGGTATCGGCCGGGAAGGAAGAACTGGTGGGGAGAACGGCCGTTGTTGAAATAGCCCTGGAGCCGAAAGGAGTGGTACTTGTGGAGGGTGAACGCTGGACAGCTACATCTGAAACAGGCCAGATAGAGCCTGAAGAGGAGGTGATTATAACCAAGGTTGAAGGCTTGAAACTAACAGTAGTCAAGAAAAAAGAATAAAGGAGGCTGAATAAATGATACCAGCAATTATCGTAATAGTCGTTGTAGTGCTCATACTCATTCCTATGACAGTAAAAATCGTTACCGAGTATGAGCGGGGGGTTATCTTCAGGCTGGGCCGCCTGGTCGGCGCCAAGGGACCGGGCCTTTTCCTCATCATCCCCTTCATAGACCGCATGGTGAAGGTAGACCTGCGCGTGGTAACGATGGATGTCCCCTCACAGGAGGTCATCACCAAGGACAACGTGACCGTCCGGGTCAATGCCGTGGTCTATTTCCGGGTTGTCGACCCCGAGGCTTCGGTAGTCAAAGTGCTTGACCACATCAGGGCAACTTCGCAGATATCCCAGACAACACTCAGAAACGTACTGGGACAGTCCGAGCTTGATGAACTGCTGACCCAGAGAGAGAAGCTCAACCAGATGCTGCAGAAGATAATCGACGAACACACCGACCCGTGGGGAGTCAAAGTCAGCACGGTGGAGATTAAGGAGGTCGAGCTGGCCGAAGAAATGAAGAGGTCGATGGCAGCTCAGGCTGAGGCGGAGAGGGAAAGGCGCGCTAAAATCATCCATGCCGAGGGAGAGCTCCAGGCTTCAGAGAAGCTGGCTCAAGCGGCTGCCGTTATCGGCAGGGAGCCTTCGGCGATACAGCTTCGCTTCCTGTCAACGCTGACCGAAATCGCCAGTGAGAAAAACAGCACCATTCTCTTCCCGATACCGATAGAGTTCCTCAAGGCTTTCGGCACCAGCCGTGAGGATAGAGAGAAATTAAGTAAATAAGTCAATCAATCTAAGTTAAAACGGGAGGGGGCGTTGCCCCCTCCCAAGCTGTTTTTTTACAAAATTTTTTAGTCCAGCAGGTAATGTTATTCCTCACGCAGATTGACATCCCCAGCGACAATCTTGGTCAGCTCGCCGTCGTCACGGCGCAGCCACAAGGCACCGCCTTCATCGACCGAGGAGGCAATACCTTCAATAACCCTGCCACCCATTACCACGGTTACCTTTTTACCCAGCGTCGCCAGTTTATCCCGCCACGCTTTATAGATATATTCGCTATCCGGTAGAGTCAGATACAGTCGTTCCATTTCAACCAGAAGCTGCCTGACCACATCCGCCAGCACGACTTCTCTGTTAAGTTCATCTTTGAGACTGGTAGCTGCTACCGAAGCTGCGTCAAGGCCGGAGGGCATTATATTCACATTGATGCCGATACCGATGATAGCGCAGGCGGTAACACCCTTAAGCTCGTTTTCTATCAGGATGCCGCATACCTTTTTTCCGCCAATAAGGACGTCATTGGGCCACTTAATTAGAGCTTTGAGTCCGGTAACCGCTTCAATACTATAGATTACAGCCAGGGAGGCTACCATAATCAGGTAGGGCAGGAAAGAGACATGGGGGTAAAGGATAATGGACAGGGCAATATTCCCCGGGGGCGATAGCCAGTGACGTTTCAGGCGTCCTCTGGCCGTAGTTTGCTCACCGGCGATGATTACCGTACCTTCGGCAACTCCACGCCGAGCCTCCCGACGGGCGATATCCATAGTGGAAATTACCCTCGGATAATAGATAGCCTTTTGCCCGATGAAGCGGGTCTTCAACTCTGCGGTTAACGAAGGCAATGATAACTCTTCAGCCGTCATATATGGACTATTTTAACATGTTAACGGGGGCTATTGAAGTAAAGGCGGGGAGAGTGAACTCCCCGCCTCTTTTCCACCTGAAAAAGCCGGTAATTTACTTATTCTTGACGACAGGTATCCATATCTGGCACTGCATCTCATTACCCTGTTTTTCAGGAAAATAGATTTCAAGCTCCGGCTTGGCGTCATGCTCGTAGCCGGTAGAAGGGAACCACTCGCTGAAGATGCGCTTGGTGACGTCCTGAAGGTTCGCCAGGGTGCAATCGAATACTGCCCAGGTCGCCGCCGGGATTTCCATCCTTTCAAATGGATCCGCCGAGCCGTTTTCAGAGAGTTCCACCCCGATACCGTAAGAAAAATCCACCGGCTTGTCGTCAGCGAAGCAGATGCCGAGCATACCACTTCCGGTCACGGCACCGGCCTTGTTGCCAGTGAGGGACATCATCTTGGAACACTCCGGGGATTTTACAAATTCATCCCACCATTTGGGAATCTGTACAAAGTTCTGTCCATTAGCCGTGGTGAACTGCCTCGTGGTTACAGCTATGGGGAAAGCCGGTTTCTCGATAATCCGATAGTCCATGTCGTTACCTCCTTTCAAAGCGATATGAAAAGAGATGCGCGGGAAGGCCGTTAGGGTAACCCCCGGCTCGCGCGCCGCCGTCGGAGTTATGCCGTGCACATTCCTGAAGGCTCGGGTGAATGAGTCTGGCGATTCGTAGCCGTACTTCATGGCGATATCGATTACCTTATTGTTACCGGAGGTTAGTTCCCTGGCAGCCAGGGTGAGCCTTCTCCGCCTGGCGTATTCCGCCGGCGTGACGCCGTTCACGGCAAAGAAGATCCGCTGGAAATGAAACGTAGAACAACATGCCCTTTTAGCCGCTTCATTGAAGTCTATCTCACCCTCCAGGTTCTCCTCAATATAGTCTATCGCCGTGTTCATTCTTTCCGACCATTCCATACTTCCGCGTCTCCTTCAATAACACTATAACAGTGCTAGATGCTATTGTCCCGACTTTCCCTGCGTACTAATGCAGGGTGGATACTGGAGGGGCATCAATTAAGCCAGAAACATACCACAGGACTTCTGGCAGATTGTATTAACCGATAATTGATAATACCACAAGGAGCATGGTAATAAAATGGAATGATGGAATATACGGCGGGCTGAAGAGAAAGGTTAGACTCTTACTTTAACAAAGGGAAGGATTTGGATACCGACGCCGGGTTTTATTTCAAACCTGATATCTCCCTGTGCCAGGCGGTCGGCTCCGGCCAGCTTGGTGACATCCAGAATTTTAATCTGCCGCGTATCTACCTGGCCGGGGTCAAGCATAGCATCGTGAGACCTGAGTTTCAGGTAGTAATCACTCATGGCATGGGCACGATGGAGCAAATTCCCTTCATATACATGCCTGTCCACAACCAGTACAATTGACCTGTCCTGCTCACACAGTTCCTTGCATGTCTGTAAGAAGTCTACTTTGGCCACGGGCTCGACACGGGTAATGAGCGGTGTTACGGAGTCCACCATGATAAGCTTAAACCGCCTGGGAAGTGTAGCCATACTGTTCAAAAGCTTTTGAAGGCACTCTTTGCTGTTGGTAACATAGTCGCCCGAATAAAGGGGTAAAATACGAAACCGGTCGGTCATAAAGTCCTTTTTTACCGCCAGCGATATGGAATCCATCTGGTCAACCAGCTCTAAATCAGTGTATTTCTTCGTATAATAGGCTACCGAAGTTTCTTTAGAATTGAGGATACCATAGGTAATGTACTGGCATAAGACACTCTTGCCGGTCTTAGCTTCACCTTCAATTAATATCAGGGAGCCTTCACGGATTCCCCCACCCAGAGCCTCGGCTATTTCCCTGACACCGGTGGTGATAGAGTCCATTGTGGTTGTCATGCCTAACATGGTAATAATACTCCCAATCTATCGCCCAAGTTTAACCCTAGGGATATAAAGACGGCATAAAAAGTGCAGGAAAAGGCATAAACATTTCGTAAATGATTTTCAGAAGTTATTGAAATAATAATAATTGACAATGTGATTGTATTTCATTTAAAATTACGAACACTTAGCCAGCATATAATCACATGGGAAGGAGATAACGATTGTGAACGGTGCTGTAGAAGTAGCCTTCTTCGATTCCTGGGCGTGGCTGATATTCGTCGCCATTGGTCTGGTAATGGTTCTAATGGAACTCATCATTGGCATAGATACCGGACTCGACCTGGTGTTCATCGGCACCGCCTTCATCATCGGCGGTCTGGTAACAATGGCATTGCGTTCCTGGGTCTGGACCGCCGTTGCTACCGTGATAATCTGCATCATCTATTTAATAGCCGGCCGCAGATACGTGCATAGAAAGATGGCTGTAGCGCAAGAAAAAACAAACATAGATGCTATTATCGGTAAGACAGGCGTGGTCCAGCAGGACATCAGCCGAACTAGCGGCGGAATGGTCAAGATAGGCATGGAGCAATGGAAGGCAAGGGCAGAGGAGGACATTAAGGAAGGCGAGGAGATAGTCGTTACAAGCATTAGCGGCGTGACGCTAAACGTGAAAAGGATAGAAGGAGGTAGTCAATAAAATGAATGTCGGAGTTATAATTGTTATTGTCATCGTTGTTCTAATCTTCATTGTGGCACTCGCCAAATCGATTACAGTCATTCACCAGGCCCAGAAAGGCATCGTAGAAAGATTTGGCAGATATAAAGAGACTCTCGAACCCGGCCTGCGCATTATCGTACCGTTTGTCGACTCCGTGGTGTCCAGAATAGACATGAGGGAAACGGTTCTCGATGTCGAGCCGCAGCCGGTCATCACCAATGATAATGTCACGGTAACGGTGGATGCGGTCGTCTACTACTATGTCACGGATGCCAAAGCGGTCAGGTATGAGGTGGCCAACTTCTACGTGGCCGTCAGCAAGCTAGCCCAGACCAATCTCAGGAACGTAATCGGTGAGATGAGCCTTGACGAGACCCTGACATCGAGGGAACGCATTAATGCCGCCCTGAGGCTAACGCTTGACGAGGCTACCGACAAATGGGGGGTGAAGGTAACCCGGGTGGAAGTAAAAGAGATTGAGCCGCCCCACGACATCACCGATGCCATGAGCAAGCAGATGAAGGCGGAGAGGGAAAAGAGGGCCACCATTCTGGAAGCGGAAGCCTACCGGCAGAAACAAATCCTGGAGGCTGAAGGCGATAAGCAGAACGCCATACTGGTGGCCGAAGGAGCAAGGCAGGCCGCTATATTAAGGGCGGAAGGCGAAGCCAAGGCAATCGAAAACGTATCTACGGCTGCCGATAAATATTTCGTGGGGAATGCGCAGCTGCTGAAGCAGCTTGAGGTTACGCAGGCTTCTCTGCAGGACAATTCCAAGCTCGTTGTGTCCGACCAGTCCAAATTGATTAATGTCCTGGGACTCGGGGAGGCGCTTTCGCAGGCAAAACCGCCGGAGAAAAGGGCTGATTAGTCAGTTTTATTCATACATCTTGACAAATACAGCCGACAATAGTAATCTTAGTCCAATTACGACTCGATACATACAGGAGGTCAGGAATGGAGATGGAAAATAGAGCCTATCCGGTTACGCTCAGGGGCGAGCTCACCATCCCGCCAAGCCGGGGGTGGTGGCTGCTCAAGTGGCTGCTTGGTATCCCGCATTATATTATACTCTTCTTCCTGTGGATAGCCTTTATAGTGGTATGGATTATCGCCTTCTTTGCCATATTATTCACTGCGAAATATCCGAGGAGTCTGTTCGATTTCAACAACGGGGTAATACGCTGGACGTGGCGGGTGGGTTTCTATAGCTACCACGCGCTGGGCACTGATAAATACCCTCCCTTCAGCCTCGACGCCGACCCCAACTACCCGGCCGACCTGGACATACCTTACACTGAAAAAATGTCACGCGGTCTGGTGCTGGTGAAGTGGTGGCTACTGGCTATTCCACACTACATTATTGTTGCCGCCTTCCAGGGAGGCTGGGGGCGTAGCAATGTTGGTCTGGTGACGATTCTGGCTATTTTTGGTGCAGTGGCGTTGCTATTCACCGGCAAATATCCCGATGATATCTTCAAGCTGGTTATCGGCTTTAACCGGTGGGCATACCGCGTGGCGGCTTATGTGACGTTGATGACGGATGAATACCCGCCCTTCCGCCTGTGGGATGACTAGGGCATAATCTGGCACTTTGGACAGAAGTAGGTGCCGCGGTTACGCACCACGATGCGCTTGATGGGGGTGCCGCAGGTGGGACAGTTCTTGCCGGTGCCGTGAGCGACCCTGAACTCGAAGTGGGCAGTGCCCGGATTGCCATCAGGGCGAAAGTAGCTTCGTACACTGGCTCCCTTATTGCCGATAGCCGACGATAACACCCGCCTGATAGCGCGGTGAAGTCGGTTAATCTCATCATTTGAGAGGCTTTCTGTCGGTCTTAAAGGGTGTATTCTCGCCTCGAAGAGGGCTTCATCGGCATACATGTTGCCGATGCCGGCAATCACCGACTGGTCCAGCAACACCGGCTTTATCGGCGCCGTTCGATTTCGCAGTCGCTGTGCCAGAACTTGAGGCGTAAAGCTATCCTCCAGAGGCTCCGGGCCCAATTTGTCAGCTACAGCACGCTCGTCTCCAGCCAGCCACATCACCCCAAACTTGCGCGAGTCCGAGAAATGGAGTTCCGTACCATCATCAAGATGGAATATGGCCCTGGTAAATCTATCATCAGCCGGGTCTATCAGCAGCGAGCCGGTCATCTTCATGTGCATTACCAGTATCTCGCCGCTGCTAAGGTGAAAGAAAAGGTACTTGCCGCGCCGGTTCAAGCCGGTTATTCTCTGTCCGACGACACGAGAATAAAATCCCTCAACAGAGGGCTGGCGGACTATCCCTTCCCAGAGCAAGGTAACGCTGGTGATTTCATGCCCGAGGATATAGGGTAGCAGTTCATTCTTAATGGTCTCGACTTCGGGTAATTCAGGCACTGCCTACTTCATCTCTCCCCAGTTTTTACCTTCTTTGGTATCCACCTTGAGCGGGATAGCCAGTTCTACCGCTGCGGACATTACGTCGGGAACGAGTTTACGCATGGTCGCCATTTCATCTTCAATCACCTCGAAGACAAGCTCATCATGCACCTGGAGCAGCATCTTACTCTTCAGTCGCCGCTTCTCCATCTCACGATACATATTTATCATCGCCACTTTGATAATATCCGCAGAAGTCCCCTGTACCGGCATATTGATAGCCATGCGTTCGGCAGCCTCCCTGACCTGGCGATTCGACGAGTTGATATCCGGGATAAAGCGCCTCCTGCCCAGCAATGTCTGCACATAACCATTCCGCCTCGCCTGTTCCCTGGTAGCATCAAAATACTTCCTGACGCCGGGATATTTCTCAAAGTAAGCGGCGATAAACTGAGACGCTTCCTCGCGGGACAGCTCGGTGGCCTGCTCCAGTCCATAGTCGCTCATACCGTAGATAACACCGAAATTGACCGTCTTGGCGAACCGCCGCATATCGGGCGTTATCTGAGAAGGCTCGATACCATAAATCTGAGCAGCCGTGGCCGCATGGATATCCTCATCATTTCTGAAGGCACGCAGCAGTCCTTCATCCTGAGACAGGTGCGCCAGAGCCCGGAGGTCTATCTGCGAATAGTCCCCGGCGAGGAGGTAAGAGTTATCTGGAGCGACAAAAGCCTGCCTCACCTGCCCCCCCAGCTCTCCGCGAACGGGGATATTCTGCATATTGGGGTCGCTTGAGGAAAGCCGTCCGGTAGCCGTCCGGGTCTGGTTAAAGCTGGTATGAATCCGCCCGGTTTTCGGGTTTACCAGACCGGGTAAGGCGTCAATATAAGTCGACTTTATTTTAGTCAACTGGCGGTATTCCAAAATGTCGCCGGCGATGGCGAAATCCTTGCGGAATTCCTCCAGAACCGACGCCTCGGTTGAATATTTACTCTTGCCCCTACGCGTTGTCGGCAGATGCAGTTCATCGTAGAGGACACGGCCAAGCTGCTGGGGTGAGTTGATATTGAATTCATGACCGGCCTGGCTGTATATCCGCTCTTCCAGTCCGGCTACCTGCTCGCCGAGATGCTGTGACATATCGCCCAGCATCCCCGTGTCCAGGGCGACACCGTTCATCTCCATATCCAAGAGCACCGGAACCAGCGGCATCTCGACTTCATTGAATAACTTCAACAGACCCTGCACGCCAAGCTCTTTCTGGAACAACCCCACCAGCCTCAACGTCATGTCGGCATCGGCAGAGGCGTAGTCAGCCGACTGTTTTATGTCAACCTGAGACATCGAGAGCTGCTTGGCGCCTTTGCCGATAAGGGCACTGATAGGCGTCATCTCAATAGCCAGCTTGCTGAAGGCCAGGGCTTTCAGGCCGAGGGACTTCTCCCCCAGAAGGTAGGCGGCAATCATGGTATCACAGGTCAGGTTATTTACAGCAACACCGTACTGCGCCAGCACCATCATATCGTACTTGCCGTTGTGAGCCAGCTTGGCTGTCTTACTATCCTCGAAAACGGGCTTGAGCCGGTTAATGACCTGTTCCAATGGCAACTGCGTCACCTCGTCCAGGATGACATGGCCAACCGGAATGTAATAAGCCGTGCCCGGCTCGACGGACAGGGATATGCCCACCAGCTTCGCCAGCATGGGGTTCAGGCCGGTGGTCTCGGTATCAAAGGCGAACGAACCGGCGGACGTCAGCTTACCGGCCAGTTCGTCGAGGGCTTCGGTGGTAGCTACGATATGGTAGTCTCCCCGTGCCTGCTCAGCGGTGACTTCCACCGAAGCCGACTCCGCTTCCGTACCCGGCAATTTGGGCAGCAGACTGTAGAACTCAAGCTCGCGGAGGAAGTCGGCCACCTGCTTGCGGTCGAACTGGCTGACCCGGCAATCATCCATGTTCAGCTTGACCGGCGTTTGGGTGACGATGGTAGCCAGCTCCTTGCTCCGGTGAGCCAGGGCCTCGTTCTGCTTGAATATCTCCTGGAGGCGGGGCGGGGTAACATCGTCTAAATGAGCGTAGATTTCTTCCAGCGTGCCGAACCGCTGAATCAGCTTGACGGCGGTCTTCTCGCCGATGCCGGGGATACCGGGGATGTTGTCCGAGGCATCACCCACCATAGCCTTGAGGTCGGTGATGTGCTCCGGACTGACGCCATATTTCTCGCTTACCGCGGCCTCGTCGAAAAGCGTGGTATCGCTGAAGGTCTTACCGGCTTTAGGATAGAGCACCTTGACGCCGGGGGAGACAAGCTGCATGGTGTCGGCGTCGCCGGTGACGATAATGGTGTCAATGCCCTGCTGGCTTGCCTGCCGACTCAGCGTTCCCAGGACATCATCGGCTTCATAGTCATCAATCTCAAAGAGGGGGATACAGAAGGCTTCCACGAGCTGCTTGACGCGGTCTATCTGACTGACCAGCTCATCAGGGGTGGGCGGGCGCTGCGCTTTATACTGGTCAAACATCTTGTGGCGGAAGGTGGGGCCTTTCTTATCAAAGGCGATGGCGTAATGGGTGGGCTTGAGCTCGCTGAGCACCTTGAGGAGCATGAGGGCAAAGCCATAAACGGCACTGACGACCTCGCCGGTCCTGGATACAGTCAGCGGCGTCGCCTGCCGGTACCTGGTGGCGCCGAAGGCATGGTAGGCGCGATGCACGATAGCATTGCCGTCAAAGAGGACTAAAAGAGGCTTATCCATAACCCAATTATAGCAGAGGGGGGAGGGGGACTGAAAATCCGGTAGTGTATCATTTTAACTGGGGGTAACAAAACAAAAATGCATATATTAGTCCAGATGTAATTACTAATTCCTACTACAAATTGACCCACTACCCAAGTGTTTGGGATTTTCTTAGTTTACCAACGATATGACAAAATATGATATACTTAAAGAGAACGCCTGTTCTATAATATGAGGAAATAGATGGTAACACACTTGACTTTTTATGCACGAGTGTTAAAATTTACATAAATAGTAAATAAGGGAGCAAGGATGGCTGGTATCACTTTTCAGTTTGACCGAAGAAAAGCTATTGAAGCAATATTATATCTCGCAAAGAGAGTATCTGATTCGGATATTTACGGTATTTGTAAACTGCTATATTTGGTTGATAAGACTTGTCTTGAAAAATATGGGCGATTTATATTCGGCGAAACATACTGTGCGATGAAGGAAGGCTCTACACCATCAAATGCGTATGATTTACTCAAAGAGGCTTCTCAAATACCCATAAATGAGCTACAAGTTGAAGGGAACCAAGTTATTGCTAAGCGTGATGCCGATTTAGAGTATTTAAGTGAATCAGATATTGAGTGTTTAGACCAAATTATAAATGTGTGGGGTAAAGTACCTAACTGGTCTAGAAGAGATGCTGCACATGATGATGCTTGGAAGAAAGCTTGGGGTAAGAGAGGGGGAAAGGGAAGTGTCAAAATACCAGTTGAAAGCATTGCGGAACTATTTGATGACTCGGAAGATTTAATCAATTTCTTATCTAACGCGGATACAGGGTAGATGCCATGCCTGATATATGGCGTGTCTACCGTGTTAAGAATTGTCGTTATACTCATCCTCCCAAAGATAAATTGGTCATCATTGTATGTAGAGATACCGAGTGTATGGGCTTTCTAGTAAACTCTAAAATCCACCCATTTATTTTAAAAAGACCCTACCTATTTGCGTGTCAAGTTAAACTAAGTAATTCAGATTACGGCTTTTTATTTCGTGACTCATACTTGGATTGTGGCCGAATATACCCTTTTAAAGACGCTGAATTGGTTGTTGGTGTGGAACTCATTAATGATAAAACAAAGGCAGATATTAAAACGGCTGTAGCTAACTCTAAGACAATCGAGAAAAAGTATAGAGACTTGATTCTTAGTAATCGTTGATTTAGACCACCTGGCTAAAGTGGCCCTCCAAGCAACCTCAGACCGTCTTTCCATTAATAAGGGGGAGGGATTTCTTGCGGGATAAGCCGCCGATGCTACGAGGGCGGCCTACCTACGCTAAAGCTACGGCGGGCAGGCAGGGTGGGAAAAGATATTAAAGAGGGGGGCGTGGTGGGGAGAGAAGCAACGAGGCGGGGTAGGGAGTAAAGATAATACAGGAGGGTGGGATAAGGGGAGGATAACGCCACCCCCCTATCTGAATTCTAAGCCGTAGTTAACTGGAGACATACCCCTATCATATAACTGCACCTGTCCGAGGCAAGGAAAGCCACCACCGGCGCCACGTCGTCAGGCGTGCAAAGCCTCTTAAGCTGCGACCTCTGCCTCTCCCCCTCCAGAAACTCCTCAGGTGCCCGATAAACAAGCCCCGTCCTGCCGAGTCCGGGGCCGACGGCATTAACAATAACTCCTGCGGAGGCAACTTCCCTCGCTAATGCCTGGGTGAACATGACCACCCCCGCCTTGGCGGCGCCATATATGGATATAGTAGGTACGCCCTGTCCTCCGGAGGTATTGATAATCCGGCCGTACTTACGCGATATCATGTGGGGAAGTACCGCCCGGGCGACCCTCATCTGGCCGAGCAGGTTAACGCCGATATCATAGTCCCAATCCTCTTCCGTCATCTCAATGAACGGCCTTAACTGACTGCTGGAGCCGGCGTTATTTACCAGGATGTCTATCTTGCCGAACTTCTCCAGAGCCTTCTTGACCATATCGTCAACCTCAGACTTGCTGGTCACATCCACTTTCACCGCCAGGGCTTCACGTCCCAGAGACTCGACATCCACCGCCGTTTTCCTGGCTCCATCAAGGTCAATATCGGCAGCGACGATATGACACCCCTCCTCCGCCAGCAGTACAGCTATCCCTCTGCCATAGCCTATCTGGCTTCCGGCTCCGGTTACCAGTGCCACCTTATCTTTTAAAAGCAGGTCCATTTTTCCTCCTTTTGTTTATTTTTTACCCGCATATCCCCTAATTTGTTACCAAGTGGGAGAAGAGTTCCTGGCCAGCTTTAGTTTTATCATGTGCCAGAACTTCTAATCTCCATCCTCTTTAACATAGTCTACCATATACACTCTCCATATCCACAGGGGGCCGGCGCAACCCGGCGAAAACCAGATGCTCTGGGCCGTTTTACCGTGTAGATTACAGCCGTTAATTGACCTGCTTTTCCTTACCCCGGACGTACCAGGGCAATTCCACGATTACTTTCGTACCCCCACCCGGCTTCGACTGTATTTCCAGACTGCCATTCAGGAGCCCGGCGCGCTCATACATACCCATAAGGCCCAGCCTGCCCTTACTTACCATATCCTCTATCCTTCCCGGCACATCAAATCCTCGCCCATTATCGGTCACGGTCATGGTGATACCATCGTCCCCACCCTCAACCTTAATCATAGCCTCCGAGGCACCAGCATGTCTCCTGATGTTGTTCAACGCTTCCTGAGCAATTCTGAACAGCACAATCTGCATCTCAGCCGGTAAGTCACGGTTGATACCCGTAACCTCAACCCGCGTCTGAATATTCTGTTCACTCTCCAAGTCTTCAGCTATCCATTCGAGAGCCGCCATCAGACCAAGGTCATCAATAACACGGGGCCTTAAACCCTGGGCGCAACGCCGTAACGCTTCCAGCGCCTCAACCGCCTGGCCACGCAGGTCCTCGAGACCGTTTTTCAGCGCTGATGCCCTGAGCCGCTGTCCCGAAGTCAGGTTATCAAGTTTTTGAATAAGAATGAGCATAAACGGAGAGACATCATCATGCAGGTCTCGAGCAATACGCTTTCGCTCCTCCTCCTGCGCTCTGGTAATCTGCTGGATGTAGGAACGCACGTTCTCTTCCATCTGCTTCTCCCGGGTAACATCACGGGCGACGTGCTCAAAACCGCTTATCCTGCCACCAGCCATTACCGCATTAGTGGACATCTTCACCGTCCGTACCGTGCCGTCTTTAATATAAAACTGCTGCTCGTAGGGCTGTTCAAATCCTTCACCCCTGATAAGCTTGTCCCGTACTTCCCTGGCCAGAGTCAGAGAATCATCACTTAAAAATTTGGCAAGCTGCACGCCTTTCAGCTCTTCCCTACTGAATCCGGTCATTCTTTCGAATGCCTTGTTGCCGTCCACAAACAGGCCGTTCACATCCTGTACCCATATGGCATCGCTGGCATTCTCGAACAGGTACTCATACTTCTGTTCCGTTACGCTCAATCCCCGTTCAGCCGCCTCCAACCTCAGAATCATTTGCCTGTACAGCTCATTCTCTTTTCTTTTACCCCCGAACCACAGGTTCACCAGAAGCCCCAGCACAACAACGACGCCGCACTCAAACATGGCTTCATATTTGTACTCGGATATCACAAAAACACGGGGCAACATGATAGCCAGCGCCACGACCAGACTGACGATGCCCGCCCTTACCCCGAAAACCATGCCGGTATAAGTAACCGGTATCAGGAGAAGAATCCGCTCTATAGCATGGCGGGTCAGGCCCAGAAACGAAAAAACAGATGGGGAGTCTATGAGCAATATCTGCTGCGGGTAATGCAGGACTATGCCAACGATAAATAGCCCCAGTACCACCCATAAATGAGGATTGGAGATGGTTACGTATACCCGTTTAAATACGCGTAGGTAAATGATTAAAACTCCATATCCATAGCAGCCGACATAGGCAACGGCTACTGAATATCATCCAGGCTGATATATCCCTGCTTCAGTCCTTTGATGATGGCATCGGTACGGCTGCTGCAGCCCATTTTATTGAAGATATTACTCAGGTGTGCTTTAACGGTACGCAGACTAACCGAGAGCTTTTCGGACAGCTCTTTGTTGCTCATACCACGAGATGCCAGCCTTAATATCTCAATCTCACGCAGAGTAAGCTTGCTGCCGCTTTCAATTTCACCCCGTGCCGACTGTAAAGCGACCGAACGCTGGACCAGCTTACGTGTTACCTCCGGATCCAGTACAGATTCGCCGGAACGTACGGCACGGATGGCTCTAACGACTTCTTTCCCCGGGGCATTTTTCAGCAAGTAGCCACAGGCGCCGGCTTCCAGAAGACCAATAATATACCGGATATCACTGTATGCCGTCAGTATTAATAGAGCCGTCGACGGGCTTGACTGCTTGATAAGCTTGGTGGCCTCCACTCCATTAAGCTTGGGCATCACGATATCCATTATGACAATATCCGGCTTCAACTCACCCGCCAGCCTGACCGCTTCTTCGCCATCAGCCGCCTCACCAACCAGCTCAAAATCCTTCTCCTGCTCAAGTAGATTACGCATACCCGCCCTTAACATATCATGGTCGTCAGCAATCAGAATCCTAGTCTTCATTACGGTTATACCACCTTAATTATAGCGAAAATATAATTCAATACAATTCTAGAACGTCAGGTAGAAAAACTCAAATCTATTACTATGCTCCCGAGGACTAGTACTTTGGGGCATACCGAACTATAACTTCTCGGCAATGAAAATAGGTCGTGAGGTCGGTTTGCGAACGCAGTGTAAATGTTAACCTGATAATAGGAACAGGTAGAAAGTGTTTTTAGTAGTCTTGTAGAGAATATTAAACAGCCAATATCTTGCTCACGAGGAAAGAGTGGAAAAGAGGAAAACAATACTTGCCGCCCTGACCAATGCCACCGGAGACAAACAGATGTCAGCCCAGGATATAAATAATAACACGGATATTACTGATGACTACTATACATTAACCAGCGAAGAGATAGCGGCGCTGGTTAAGGGCGATATCAAGAAAATAGAGGACTGGGCACGCAAGCTGGACAGACACCACGCAATATTGCTTCTACACTTGCTAATCCAGAAATAACGGCAATGGAGAAATCGAGGTAACCATTGCCATATAAAGGCAATTGAACGATGAAAGTGAAGAAAGGAGTTAAACAGAATGGCAAGTGACAAGAAAATACTGATAGTTGATGACGAAAGCGTCATACGAGAGTCCACCAGGGCCTGGTTAACGGACTGTGGATATCAGGTAAAAACCGCCGAAGACGGCGAACAGGCACTTAAAATGCTTAATGAAGATACCTATGGAGTCATTGTTCTGGATGTCCGCATGCCGGGTAAAGATGGTATATCCGTGCTGCAGGAGGCCAAGCAAGACCATCCCGACCTCAAATACATAATTATCAGTGGCTATCCGGCGGTGGATACGATGACCAAGGGGATAAGGCTGGGAGCCCTGGGGTTTCTGGTGAAACCATTCGACCCCGAGGAGCTGGAGAAGCTGGTCCGGCGGGCATTGAACGGAGAACAGGTGGTATCAGAGAAAAAGACGGCTGATACCACGCGGACTGATGATGAGCTTCTTGCCCAGATTTCCGGCAAAGAAATCGCCTCCATGATGGCGGAGAGTCGGGTCTTCAATCCTCCACAGAAATTTGCCGAAGCGGCGGCACTCAAGAGCCTTGAAGAATACAAAGCGCTCTACAACTGGTCTATAAAAGACCCCGAGGGCTTCTGGAGCCAAGTCGCCGACCAACTGGACTGGTACAAGAAGTGGGACGAATTTGTGGAATATGACTTCACGACAACACCGGAGATACGTTACTTCAAAGGCGGCAAGATAAACGTCAGCTACAACTGCCTGGACCGACATCTCAACACCTGGCGCAAGAATAAAGCCGCCATCATCTGGCAGGGAGAACCGGACGATGATACCGAGATATATACCTACCAGCAGCTTCATCACGAAGTATGCAAGTTTGCTAATGTGCTCAAGAAGATGGGCGTAAAGAAGGGCGACCCTGTTTCCATATACCTGCCGATGATTCCGGAGCTGGCTATAGCGATGCTTGCCTGCGTCCGCATCGGGGCTGTACACAGCGTGGTCTTCGGCGGTTTCAGCGCCGAAGCGCTACGTGACCGCATCCTGGACTGTAAATCGACGATACTCATTACTGCCGATGGCTACTACCGCAGCGGCCGGCACATCCAGAGCAAAGGTAATGTCGACGCCGCACTTACCGAATGTCCCCTGGTAAAAGACGTTATTGTAGTTAAAAGGCTGGGTATAGACATACCGATGCAGGAAGGCAGGGACCACTGGTGGCATGAGGAGATAAATGCCGGGGACATCACGGCCGACTGCGAACCGGAGGAGATGGATGCCGATGCCCCCCTGTTCATCCTGTATACCAGCGGCAGCACCGGCAAGCCAAAGGGCGTTCTGCACACTCAGGCCGGTTATCTCCTCCATTGCTACCAGAGTATGAAATGGATATTCGATATTAAAGATGAAGATACCTACTGGTGCACCGCCGATGTGGGCTGGGTTACCGGACACAGCTATATAGTCTATGGCCCTCTGGCCATCGGCGCTGCCAGTCTCATGTTCGAGAGCGTGCCAACCTACCCTGAGCCGGACAGGTTCTGGCAGATCGTGGAAAAATTCGGCGTAAACGTGTTCTATACAGCCCCCACCGTTATCAGGGCCCTGATGAGAGAAGGCGAGGATTGGCCCAACAAGCACGACCTCTCCAGCCTCAGACTTCTGGGCAGTGTTGGGGAGCCGATAAATCCCGAAGCCTGGATGTGGTTCCACCGCGTCATCGGTAGGGAGAAATGCCCTATCGTAGATACGTGGTGGCAGACAGAGACCGGCGGCATTCTGATTACGCCGCTGCCCGGAGCTATTCCCACCAAGCCTGGCTCGGCTACACTACCTTTCCCAGGCGTTGAGCCGGCAATATTAAAGGAAGATGGAACCGAAGCTGGCGTTAACGAAGGCGGCTGGCTCTGCATTAAAAAGCCCTGGCCCGGAATAATGCGTACTATCTACGGTGACCCGCAAAGGTTCAAGGAAACGTATTTCAGCAAGTTCCCCGGTTACTACTGTACCGGAGACGGCGCCCGACGCGATGAGGACGGTTACTACTGGCTCATGGGACGAATTGACGACGTGATTAATGTCTCCGGACACCGCATCGGCACGGCCGAAGTGGAAAGCAGTCTGGTCTCACACGAAAAGGTAGCCGAGGCCGCCGTCGTCGGTATGCCACATCAGCTTAAAGGACAGGGCATCTACGCTTACGTTACCCTGAATGCGGGGGTGGAACCAGGGGAGGAACTGGAGAAAGAGCTGAAAACTCATGTCCGCAAGCAAATCGGTCCCATCGCCACACCGGATAAAATCCAGTTTGCCGATGGCTTACCCAAAACCAGGAGTGGAAAGATTATGCGCCGTATCCTGGTCAAGATTGCTGCCGGCAACAGCGGTGACTTTGGAGACACTTCCACCCTGGCCGACCCCTCAGTAGTTGATAACCTGATAAAGGGCAGGGTGTAGAAAAGAATAAAAGCCAGGTGGCTGGGGATAAAAGCCACTCCAGCCACCGGCAACTACCTTTGTAAAGGAGCTTTCTGTGGCACAGGTCTTAGTGAAGGATGAATCAACATGGGCTAACCCGGCGGCTCTGGGACTGGCCGGTTTTGGACTTAACACCGTACTGCTGCAAATACATAATATCGGCTGGATTGAAAGCACCCTGCCGATTATCTACGGGTTCTTCTGGGGAGGCATCGCCCAGATAATCGCCGGCCTGATCGATGCCCGCCGGGGGGATACCTCCGGCCTTACCGCGTTTACCTCTTACGGACTGTTCTGGCTGGGGCTGAGCTTCAGTTTCCTCCTGCAATGGCTCGGACTGGTCACTCTGGATGGCCCCGGAATAGCCTGGCTATTCGTATGCTGGGGGATATTTACCGGCTACATGACAATCGGCACTCTTAAGATATCAGCCGTTCATATCTTTGTATTCGCCACGCTAACGGTACTCTTCTTCCTGCTGGCCGCCCACTTCTTCGGCGCTCTGCCGGCCATCGTACCCGGGGTAGAAGGGATCTTATGCGGTGCGGCGGCGGCCTACGGCTCGGCGGCTGTAGTCGTTAACTCCAAGTACGGACGTGAAGTGCTCCCGATGGGGACGCTATCCAAATAGAGAATACATAGAGGAACCGCCGAATATCAGGCCGACATTTGAGATGAATCCGTCTGAGCGCTTTCCTTAGCTACCGGCAGATAAACAGAGAACGTGCTCCCCTTACCCATCTCGCTCTCCACATCAATCCTGCCGCCATGCCGCTCAATAATCCCATGGGATACGGCCAGGCCCAGGCCAACTCCCTTCACCTCTTCTTTAGTTGTGAAAAAGGGAGTAAAAAGCCTGTCCATATTCTCAGGAGATATGCCGCAGCCATCATCCTGAAAGCTTATCTTCAACCAGCCATCCTCATGCGAGCTATTAATTGTCAGCCTGCCACCTTCATTCATCGACTGTACCGCGTTTACCACCAGATTAACAAATACCTGCAAAATCTGGTTGAAATCAGCCACAACCAACGGCAACGATGGCTCATCCTCCCTGATTATTTCAATACTTTTCATCTTAGCCTGGTGTCCAACCAGAGACATCACCTTGTCGATAGCTCTGCTTACCGTTACCGGCCTCAGCAACGGCGGCGACTGCCGTGCGAAATCAAGGAGGCCACGAATTATCTCGGAGCAGTAGTTGACGGCCGACTCTATCTCCGACAGATTTGCCAGCGCTTCATCTTTGTTAAAAGAGTCACTACCCAGCCTCTTGGCCAGCAATTTGGTATAGACCAGGACGCCTCCCAGCGGATTGTTGAGCTCATGGGCTACTGACGCCGATAGCTGACCCAGGGCACTGAGCTTGGCTGACTGTATAAGCTGCTGCTGAGTGTTCTTCAGGCGTTCTATGTAGCTATTCAACTCCTCATTAAGGGATAGTATCTCGTCATAGGTACCTGCCTGATGTTCATAATAGTTTAGTAATGTAGCCCAAAGGCTGCTGACGAGGAAGGCAAAAAGGGCAAAGATAAGGGACCTTGTAAGTGAAATCAAATCATAGGCGAAAAGAAAGGCATGAGGCAACCATATACACAGAAAAATCAGTCCGCTGATTACCACCCCGCGCAGACGATAGACAATAGCGGCATATATCAACGGATAGAAGAAAAGAATAACATAGATATCATGGAAATCCGAAAGAACGCCGTAATAGATATACGTAAAGACGGCAAAAAGGCCGGCGATTATCCAGATATGGGGACTGCGAACGCTGGTCGCTTTAGCACGCAGCAGCCAGGAACTGGCTTTTAGTCTGGAGTCCCGATTCCTGTGGACGTTACCTCTACCCGAATTTCCAGATTTGCTTCCGCCATTCATCATCTGGGTTGACATTAATCTAAACGCATTCTACCACTCATTCCAGTTACTGGCTACCATTTTTCCTGGGCCAGTCTGGCAACAAGCCACTTCTTCAGGCGTTCATCCAGTTTGCCAACCCATGACTCGATTTTCCGCAAATCGCCGCTGGCAATGGCCACTTTCTCTTCAGCCGTTAAGTCATATTCTTTCAACGCCTCAGCGGGGTTCTCGGCAAGACGCGTAAAAAAGGCGTTGTCCTGAGTAGCCCTGTCCAGTACCGCCAGTACCGCCTTGACGGCAGAGACCTTGAACTCCGGAATTTTGGCTACCGGGTCCAGCGCTGCATTGGTCAGCATGTTGGCCGGCGACTCACGCCAGTGGAAAGCCATGAAGGCAAGCCCGGGGGAGGTCTCATCGGTAATGCGGGCCGGGGTTTCTATCTTGCCCCTCTCCGAAGCTATGGACACGAGGTCGCCATCTACGATACCCAGTTTCAACGCATCATCAGGGTGGATATCAACGGAACCGTTGGGATAGAGGTCCTGTAACACTCTGGTCCTCCGGCTCATGCTGCCCGTATGCCAGTGCTCCAGCACCCGCCCGGTGGTAAGAATTAGTGGATAGTCGGCAGAAACAGATTCCGCCGGAGGCTTGTATTCAACGGCATGGAACTTACCCAGACCGCGGGTGAACTTGCCTACATGAAGAGTCGGCGTGCCGGGGTGGGTCCGGTCATAGCAGGGCCACTGCAGTCCGTAATCCTCCAGCCGGTCGAAGTGCATACCGCCGTAAATAGGGGTAAGCGCCGTCATTTCCTCGTTTATCTCCTCGGCGTTCTGGTAATTAAACGGATAACCCATCTTATCAGCCAGCATAGAAATAATCTGCCAGTCGGGTTTGGCTTCACCGGGGGAGTCGATAGCTTTCCTTATTCTCTGCACCCGCCTCTCGGTGCTGGTGAAAGTGCCCTCCTTTTCGGCGAAGGTAGCCGCCGGCAGAATAACATCGGCGAGAACAGCCGTCTCGGTAGGGAATATGTCCTGGACCACCAGGAATTCCAGCGTCTGTATAGCCCGCTTGGTATGAAGCGCATAGGGTTCGCTCATTATGGGATTTTCGCCGACCACGAACAAGGCCTTTATCTGGCCTTGAGAGGCCGCATCTATCATTTCGGTAACGGGCAGCCCCGGTTTATCCTTGATAGTGCAGTCCCAGGCTGTCTCGAATTTCTGCCTGGCCTCCGGATTGGCTACCTGCTGATAGCCAGGGAAGACATTGGGCAGTGCCCCCATATCACACGCTCCCTGAACGTTGTTCTGACCCCTGAGCGGGCTGAAGCCGGTGCCCTCCCGGCCGATATTACCCGTCAACATCAGCAGGTTGGCAAGACTTTTAACGTTGTCCGTACCCGTGGTGTGCTGGGTTATACCCATGCCGTAGAGAACAGCCGCCTTCTCGGCACCGGCGAAGAGGCGCGCGGCTCTTACAATACTGGCTTCAGAAACGCCAGTTATCTCATGTACCATCTTAGGGGTGTACTGCTTGACGGTCTCCGCCAGCTCCTCAAAACCTTCGGTACGTTCCTCAATAAATTTCTGGTCATGCAGTCCCTCTTGGAGAATCACATTCATCATAGCGTTAATCAGGGCAACGTCCGTTCCCGGTTTGTGGCGCAGATGAACAGTAGACAGTTTGGCTAACTGGATGGCGCGGGGGTCAGCTACTATCATCTTGGCATTCCCTGATTTTACGCGCTGGCGTATTATCCGTCCGATGATGGGATGACACTCAGTGGTATTGGAGCCAATGATAAACAGGACATCAGCCTTGGCAAAATCGGCAATGGAGTTGCTCATGGCACCATCACCGAAGGCAGCAGCCGCAGCGACTACTGTCGAGGCATGGCAGAGCCGGGCGCAGTGGTCAATGTTATTGGTGCCCAATACAGCCCGGGCGAATTTCTGCACCAGGTAGTTTTCCTCGTTGGTAAACTTGGCCGAGCTCAGTACACCAAGGCTATCCGGACCGTGTTCCGTTTTGATTCTGGAGAGATTGTCCGCCACCAGTTCAAGGGCTTCATCCCAGCTGGCTTCGCGGAAGATATCTTTGAAATTGCCATTCACCTCGACATCCTTGCTCCAGCCTTCTTTCCTTATCAGCGGCCGGGTAAGCCTGTCGGGGTGATTAACGAAGTCAAAGCCAAACCTCCCCTTGACACAGAGGCCGCCCCTGTTGACGGGACTCTCGGTGTCGCCACGCACGCTGACTATCTCATTTCCGCGAATCCCCAGATATATGGAGCAGCCTACGCCACAGTAAGGACAGGTTGTCTTAACCTCACGGGTCGGCTGGCGGGTGCTTTTAGCTACAAGGGCTCCGGTAGGACACCGTGCCAGACATTCGCCGCAGGACTCACATATGGATTTAAGAATGGGTTTATCGCCGAAGGTGCTGACTCTGGCCGAGTTGCCCCTGAAGGCAAGGTCAATAGCCCCGACACCGGCAATTTCGTGGCAGGCACGGACACACTTGCCGCAGAGAATACACTTATTAAGCTCACGGGTAAAGGCGGGATGGCTGTCATCAACAGGAATCAGCTCCTGGCTTTTCCGCATCCTGTCAAAATGCTCCTGTTCAATACCCAGGTACCGTGCTATCGTCTGTATGTCGCACTGCTGGTTTTTGGCGCAGGTGAGGCAATCACCGTGGTGGTTAGCCATGATAAGCTCCATGGTAATGCGCCGGGACTGAGTCACCATGGTCGACTCGGTATGCACCACCATGCCATCGGTGGCGGGCGTGGTACATGAGGTGGGCAGACCACGCATTCCCTCAACCTCAACGACACAGAGGCAGCAAGCCCCGTAGGGCTTGAGGTCAGGGTCATGGCAGAGGGTAGGGATATAAATGCCGGCACTCTGTGCTGCCTCCAGTATGGTAGCGCCTTTGGGCACCTCTATCTTCCTACCGTCAATAGTCAAGGTTACAGTACCCAGCTTTTGTTCTTCCCTGGTGGTTGTAATTATCGTAGCCATGTTATCCTCCGTCGGAAAGGTAATATCCAGTAAAATTCATCGTCACGTTTAATTTCTTTTTAGTCTTCCTCAAGGTCACACCTCAGGCAACGCCCCGCCTCCTCGGTCGCCGCTTCTACCGTGTAGCCAAGCTCGACGACATTAAAGTCCTTAAGTCGCCGGTCAACAGCCAGCACCGGCATTTCGGGTCGCCTTCTTTCTTCATCTTCTTCCACTGCCGAAGATGCCGTTATATCTTCAGGGGGAGCCAATTTTTCGTCAATCAGGCCCTGGCCACCGAGGTATTTATCTATAGAAATAGCGGCCTGCCGTCCGGCGGCAATCGCCTCGATTACCGAAGCCGGCCCACTGACGACATCCCCACCCGCAAATACGCCTTCTACGTCAGTGGCGAGTGTATAGGGGTCAGCATCTATGGTGCTCCGTCCATTGGTTTTTATCCCCATCTGGTCAGGAATCTCGGGCCTCTGACCGACAGCCGCCACGATAACGTCAAACTCTTCTTCAAATTCGCTGCCAGGGATAGGCTCCGGCCGTCGGCGGCCACTATCATCAATATCCCCCAGCTTCATCCGGACACAATTCATCTTTAGATGCCCATTCTCTCGCCATATTTTGCTGGGGTTGGCAAGGAACTCAATGCCGATACCTTCCTCCAGTGCTTCCTTTATCTCCTCATCAGCGGCCGGCATCTCGTTCCGGGTGCGCCGGTAGTAAATGGTCACCTTTCTGGCGCCGAGCCGCAGGGCCGTCCGGGAGGCATCAATCGCGGCATTGCCTCCACCGACAACCGCTACCCTCTTACCAAGCTTCACTTGCTTGCCCAGACTGACATCACGGAGCAGCGAGACGCAGTCCATTACCCCCGGTGTATCCTCTCCGTCAACACGCATGGGTGTGCCGGCATGGGCACCGAGGGCGAGAAATACAGCGTCGTACCCCTGCTCACGGAGCGACGCCACGGAATCCATCCTGATATTTGTCTTTATCTCCACGCCGACCTGCCTGATGGCATCTATCTCAGCATCAAGTAGATCCCCGGGCAAACGGTATCTGGGGATGCCGACCCTCATCATGCCGCCTGCCTCCGGGAGGGCTTCAAACACGGTAATGGCATGACCGCCGAGTTTGGCTAGGTAATAGGCCGCCGTCAGACCGGCCGGACCTGACCCCACGACAGCTACCCGCTTTCCGGAGGGTGACGCTATGACAGGTTCGACCGCACTCTTGCCGCCATAGTCAGCGGCAAAGCGTTTTAACGCCCTGATGGCAATGGACTCATCCAGCTGACCCCGGCGGCACTTGGATTCACAGGGGTGGATACATACATACCCGCAGACAGACGGGAAGGGGATTTTTTCTTTGATGACAGCCAGGGCTTCATCATAATTTCCTTCGGCAATCAGGCGGATATAGCGCGGCACGTCAACGCCAGCCGGGCAGGTATGACTGCAGGGTGCCCTGACCAGCCCCTTACATTCGGCTGCGGGGCAGTGCAGTTTAATAATATGAGATTCGTATTCATCACGGAAGTAGCGGATGGTAGAGAGCACGGGGTTGGGCGCTGTCTGGCCCAGCCCGCAGCGCGACCCGTTTTTAACCGCTTCGCTCAACTCAATCAGCAGGTCGATATCATCAGGCCGCCCTCTGCCATGGGTAATGTCCTCCAAAATGTCCAGCATCTGTTTGGTGCCCCAGCGGCACTGGATGCACTTACCGCAGGACTCAAACTGCGTAAAGGCAAGGAAAAATCTGGCCATATCCACCATGCAGGTATCCTCGTCCATCACCACCATACCACCCGACCCCATGATAGAACCGGCGCTGGCCAGAGATTCATAATCAACCGGGGAATTGAGAAAGCTGGCTGGCAAACACCCCCCGGAAGGACCACCGGTCTGTACCGCCTTAAAGCGCTTACCGTTGGGAATACCCCCGCCGATATCGAAAATTATCTCGCTCAGGGTGGTACCCATGGGCACTTCAACGAGGCCGCTATTGGCTATTTTACCAGTAAGGGCGAATACGGCCGTGCCTTTGCTTTTTTCTGTGCCGATAGCTGCGTACCAGTCTGCCCCTTCATTGATAATTACGGGAACGGTCGCCAGGGTCTTTACATTATTGATATTGGTAGGTTTTCCCCATAGTCCTGACTGCGCCGGGAAGGGCGGACGGGGACGAGGCATGCCCCGACTGCCTTCGATTGAAGCCATCAGGGCTGTCTCCTCACCACAGACGAAGGCACCGGCACCTTCCTTAACATGTAATCTGAAATTGAAACCGGAGCCCAGGATATTCTCACCCAGAAAGCCACGTTCCTCAGCCTGCTGTATGGCGATGCGCAGGCGCTTGATAGCCAGAGGATACTCCGCCCGGCAGTATATATAGCCTTCACTGGCGCCAATGGCAAAAGCCGCGATAATCATTCCCTCGATGACAGTATTCGGGTCACCTTCCATGGTGCTCCGGTCCATAAACGCCCCCGGGTCACCCTCGTCGGCGTTACATATCATATACTTTTCTTTGCCCGGTTCACGGCGGCATAGTTCCCACTTTTGCGCTGTGGAGAAACCTGCCCCACCACGTCCCCGCAACCCGGAACGCCTTATCTCATCTATGACTTGCTCCGGCGACATCTCGCCGAGCACTTTCTTTAATGCCTCATAGCCGCCGGCGGCTATGTAATCTTCTATCCTCTCTGGATTGATATGCCCGCAATTACGCAGGATGACGCGCTTCTGCTTCTGGTAGAATTTGATATCCTTGTACTTCGCTATGGTCTCATCAGTGACAGGGTCGCGATAGAAGAGACGCTCTACCGGTTGGCCATTCATCAGATGCGATTGAACAATCTCGACCGCATCTTCTACCTTGACATGCGTATAGAAAGTGCCCTCAGGTTCAACCACCACAATAGGGCCCTGCTGGCAGAACCCGTGGCAACCGGTGAAATCAACCTTAACATTATTCATTCCGGCCTTCTTTACCTCATCTTCAATTTCCAGCCGAATCTGCTCTGACCTTGACGAGGTACAGCCGGTGCCCTGACAGATTAAAACAGTGTATTGCCCTTCAGGGATTGACTTATCATTTCCCTTCTTCATTCTTGCTCCCCTCACTTCTTGTGCTGAAAATTCCAGCTACCTTCTTGGTTGTCATCTCGCCATGAGTTTCCTTGTTTAACGTCATGGTGGGTGCCAGAGCGCAGGCACCAATGCAGGCTACAGTCTCCAGGGCATATTCAAGGTCCGGCGTACTCTCGCCGGGCTTTATACCCAGCTGTCTCTCCACCTCTTTAAGGATACGCGCGCCTCCTCGTACGTGACAGGCCGTTCCCCGGCAAACCCTGACAATATTCCGTCCCGTGGGAATAAGCTTGAACTGAGCATAAAAAGTAGCCACCCCGTAGACCGTGCACTCCGGTACATTAACGAACTGCGCTATCCGGCTCATGGCCTCCTCAGGCAAATAGCCAAAAACCTGCTGGGTTTCCTGTAATATCGGTATCAGCTCGGCTTTTTCACCCGTATATGATGCCAGAATTTCATTTAATCGGGTTTCAACAGCTACTTCATCTTTTAGAGCAACCTTACGTGTATCCTGTATTACCTCGGCTGTACCCATTTCAGACCTCACTTTATTATTTACCACTTTTCCTGCTGGAGGCGGCACCATATCCAGGTGCTAAGCCGCTTATCCAGTTTACCGACCCATGATTCTATCCGGCGTAAATCACCTGATGCCAGGGCAGCCCTCTCCTCTGACGTCAGGTTATATTCTTTAAGTACTCTGGCCGGGTCTTCCGCCAGCCGGGCCAGAAACTTATGGTCATCGGCAGCCCTAGCCAGCACTTCAAGGATTGCTTCCTTGCCACAGGGGGCCTTTTCCTTTCTCAGGCTGATTACGCGGGATGACAGGTCTTTTTCCAGTTCATCAAGCACGGTGGAGATACTGATGAAATTATCGTCCTCTTCCCTCTCCATATGGCACCTCCCTTAGTTTCCTCTAGTTTTATGTTAACACCGAGATTACGGCCTTTCATCTGTCATCTGACCTAATCCCATTTGTCATCCTGGCCTATTTCTTAACTAGGCCATGTGTGCACATTGCCGGGCTACGATTACACGGCACAGTCCCCGTCTAGACGCCATTCTAAACGAGTCTGTTGACTTTGAACTCTTGCTTATCACGGACTATAATGGTACGAGGAGATGCCATTGAGGCAGAAAAGGAACAATATGGGCAAGATAAATGTTATTATCGCTGATGACCATGTGCTTTTCCGAGAGGGAACACGCAACCTGATTGAAAAAGAGAAGGATATGGAGGTTATTGGTGAGGCCAGCGACGGCGAAGAGGCGGCTGAGCTCGTCCGTAAAAAATCTCCCCACGTGGTTTTAATGGATATTGCCATGCCCAAGGTCAACGGTATCGAGGCAACGCGAAAGATTAAAGCCAGCCAACCTTCTACAGCCGTGTTGATTCTAACGGCTTATGATAACGACCAGTATATTATGGCACTGCTGGAGGCAGGGGCGGCTGGATATCTGTTAAAGAATGTCAGCGGCAAGGACTTAATCAACGCTATCCGCGCCGTGCATGCCGGTGAGGCGGTACTCCATCCGACCATCGCCCAGAAGGTCTTTAGCCGCTTCGGCGCCGGTCAGGAAGCCAGGGAGCCAGTACAGGTAGCCGAACTCAGCGAACGTGAAACGGAGATATTAAGGTTAGCCGCCCAAGGCATGAGCAATCAGGATATCGCCGGTAAGCTCTTTGTAAGCCGACGCACCGTGCAGGCACATCTGGCCAATATCTTCCGCAAGATGGATGTAGGCTCTAGAACCGAGGCAGTTTTGCAGGCACTGAGAAAAGGCTGGTTAGGTCTGGACGACCTGGCGTAGTGCCTGACAAAGAGGATAATATCTGTGAAGAGTATATACAGGGTTCCGCATTTCTGGATTATCCTGGCTATTATGGTCTTCGGGGCCCTTACCTACTATGCTGACCGGATACCCCTACTCCAGACAATAGTACCTCAGGTACATATTCAATTCGCCCGCTATTCAACATTCCGTATTCTCTCCATCATCCCGGTGGCTTATGCTGCCTTTGTCTTCAGACTGACGGGCGGGGTGATCACAGCCATTTTCATCAGTCTGGCACTCCTACCTCGGGCCGTTCTCTTCTCTGACCAGGTGTCAGAGTCAGTAACCGAGACGATAGCATTCTTTTTCATCGGACTGCTCGTAAGCTGGCTTATTCATCGGCAACAACAAGCGGTTCATCAACTGGAGAATGCCCAGCAGAAGCTTCAGGCAGATGTTCAGATTATTAAAAATGATGAGAAGCGTCTTGCCGCTCTTAACCAGATAGCAAGCACCGTCTCTGAATCGCTTGAGCTGAGCTATGTCCTGAGCAACGCTATCGACAATGTCGTTGATGTCATGCAGGTTGATGTCGCCTGGATATTTCTGCTCGATGAAGAAACCAGTGAGCTTTCCCTGGCAGCTCACCGTGGCTCATCCGAAGAGCTTGCCCGGGGAGTGGACAGGCTTAAGCTGGGAGAAGGTTTCAACGGCAGTGTCGCCCAGTCCGGGCAACCCCTTTTTGTGGAGGATGCTTCCCAGGACCCCAGACTCACAAGGGAGGTCGTCAGTAAGTTTAAACTGCACTCCACGCTGATTGTTCCTCTCAGTTCTAAAAGAAAGGTTAATGGCACCATCTGTATATCAATGTACAGCTACCGCCAGTTTCAGCCGGAGGAGGTGGAACTGCTTATCGCCATCGGTAATCAGATTGGCGTTGCCGTTGAAAACGCGCACCTTTATCAGCAGCAGCAGGTTACCGCTCAGCAACTGCGGATATCGGAGGAACGCTACCGAGGCCTGTTTGAAAATTCCAGTGATGCCATTTTCATCTGCTCCACAGCCGCCAGGATTATCTCGGTTAACAGGGCCTGTGAGGAGCTTACCGGCTTTACACAGAAAGAACTGACATCCACGTCCATCTATGAACTCTTTTCCGGCGTGAGCCAGGAGAAGGTCAAACACCTTTTTTCGGAAAAAATGGAGCAGGTAACGGTCGGCGGGGTTGTGGAGGTCGGTCTGACCAGAAAGGATGGAACAGAGGCATTTATTGAGCTCAGGATTGGCCCTCTACTGAGAAGGAACGAAGTAATCGGTCTGCAGGTTATTGCCCAGGACGTAACCGAGGAAAAACAACTGCGGCAGAATATGGAGTATTACATCAAACAGGTGACAAGAGCCCAGGAGGACGAACGATTACGCATCTCTCGTGAACTCCATGACGACACCGCTCAAATTCTGGCTACTCTTTCGCGCGGCCTGGACTCGCTTGTCGCGGAAGAGAAGGAACTGGCCAAGCCGATAATAGAACGGCTGGAGAAACTGCATGAGATGTCTGACTCGGCTCTCGAAGGCGTACGCCGCTTCAGCCAGGACTTGAGACCATCAATACTGGACGACCTTGGTTTGATACCCGCGCTCGAGTGGCTCATTACCGACCTTGAGAAGAGCTACCAGATTACCACGAAGGTCAATATAACCGGTAAAAAACGGCGGCTTGCGCCGGAAGGAGAATTGACCGTCTTTCGCATCGCCCAGGAAGTATTAAGTAATATCAGGCGACATTCACAGGCTTCAGCGGTTGAGATGAATCTGGATTATGGAGTTGACGCTTTGACTTTAATCATTAACGACAACGGTATAGGGTTTAAAATGCCCGAAAGGACAAGCGATCTAGCCCTGTCCGGGAAGATAGGCATCATCGGGATGCGCGAAAGAGCACGCCTTATTGGAGGGACCTTGATTGTACAATCAGAACCGGGCATGGGCACCACGGTAACTCTGAGGATTCCCAGTTAATGCGAGGAGCATGGTCTTTATTCACTGTCCAGTTACTTAACAATCATCGATTCATTATAGCAGACCATGCCGTATAAGTGGAGATTTTAAGAATTCCAATATATGGCCATTATTTACGGTTACTTTTAAAAGCCTTCATAGCAGATACAAACGCGATACCGCCAAATATCAATCCAACTAATACGAATAGCCACCAGAGTTCTCCGACAAAACTCACTTCCCGCTTAATAGTACCTATTGACTTTCCAGTTACGCCAGCCGTCCCCCCTGCCCCTTGCAGAGACACTTCTTGATATACCATATTATTGTCCTCATTACTCTCTACAACTGCCTCTCCAGGGTCAAGAACCGCTCGTAGTTCAAAGGAACCTACTTCAGCAATCCAATCGAATGCTTTAGTTACTATACCACCCGTATTTATTTCCTCCAGATCAGCGCTGCCCACCAGTGAATCGTTAATATATAAAGCCACACTGCTATTTCTGGCTTCTCCTTTACCCTTATTTCTTATGTTAATAGTAAAGGTCACCGTTTCCCCAACCGCTGCCTTGGTTGGCGTCCATGTAATATCCCTGATAACGAGGTCAGGATAAAGAGTTGAAAAGTCCAGCGTCTTCTCATTATTAGCCTCGTTGATTTCTGCAACCTGGCCATCAGAGTCAGCTACTATTCTGGCAGCGTGTGCTCCCGTCCTAACATTGAGCGTGAAGGTCCTGGTGACGGTATTGCCCGCAGGTATCTGCGGTAACTCACAGTTACCTGCGGAAGAGTCGTCAATATATAAAGTCAGCACGGAGATACCGGCTGTATTACTGCCCTGGTTCTCTATGGTAATTACAAAGTCTACGTCGTTACTCATCAACGGATTTTCCATTGACCATACGGCATCTTTAACTACCAAGTCAGAAGTAAGAGTTGAGAACTCTGTCAGCTTTTCATTGTTAGTCTCATCAACCTCGGTAACCTGGTTATCAGGGTCAACAAACAGTTCGATAATGTTTGCACCTGCCTCAGCGACCCATTTAAAAGTTGTGGTGGCTCCAATACCCGCCTCTATAGCCGGCGCTTTATCGCTACCTATAATAGAACCATCGACAGAACAAGTAACCTGTGAACTGTCAGCTTTACCGCTACCCTGGTTCCTGATTATGACAGTAAAGGTCACGGTATCTCCAACGGCAGCGTCCGCTGGCGACCAGGTAATGTCCTGTACGATAAGGTCAGGAGCAGGTATATTTAACGTTCTTATGTTATTATTTTCGTCAATTTCGTCAATCTGATTGTTGGCATCAGCCGTTATCCTGATGCAATGATTACCATCCAGAGCTGTCCAGGGGAATTTATACGTCACCGTTGCACCGGCATCAATGGACGCAACATCCTGGTAACCGGCGACTGAATCATCAATATAGCAAGTTACCCGGAAGGTGTGAGCCTTTTGACTGCCTTGATTCTTTATGATGATATTAAAATCCACTTTATCCCCGGCTGGAAAATCCGCCGGAGACCACGTAATGGTCTCAATAATCAGGTCGGGCATTGCCGGGACCATGGTTACTGTACTCTCATTGTTTTCCTCATCGCTCTCAATAACCTTTCGATTATAGTCAGCAACCGCTCTGACAACATGTGTGCTGCCCTGGACTACCCATGTAAAGGTGGCATTAGCTGTAGCATCAGGTTCTATTTGGTTGATAAAAGCGTAAGTCATTAAGTCATCATCAATGTAGCAGGCCACGTAGAAGTCCTGGGCTTCTCCGCTGCCCTGATTCCTGATAATGGCTGTAAAGGTCGCCATATCCCCGATAATTGCATCCGTCGGCGACCATGTAATTTCCTGCACGACAAGGTCAGGAGGAGCGATAGAAATGTCCCTGGTAAATGTATTATTATTTTCATTGCTCTCAGCTAATTTAGAATCGTAATCAGCCACCACTCTGACCTCATGTGGGTTTGACTGGGCAGCCCAAACAAAGCTTGCTGTTTCCTGACTGCCGGCAGCTATCTCCTGCACATCAAGATATTCCACGTGAGAAATACCGATATGGCACTCGATACGAGACTCCCCGGCTTTGCCACTGCCCTGGTTCTTGACAGTTATGGTAAAGGTTACGTTATCGCCAACAGCTACATCCGTCGGCGACCAGGTAACATCCTTAATAATGAGGTCAGGAAGAGCTGCTGAGAATATGACTGTCTTCTCGTTATTGGTTTCATCACTCTCGGTTACATGTTTATAAACGTCAACAACTGCTTTAATGCTGCTGGGATTTGCCACAGCCGCCCGGCTGAAGGTCATATTAACCGAGTCACCGGCCTCCATTGAGCTGAGTGAGTCTGAAGCTATTAGATATTCATTAATATAGAAGGCAACGGTGCAGGGATCGGCCCGGCCACTGCCCTGATTATTGATAGTAACGTTAAAGGACACGGTATCCTGCATGGATGGGCTTTCAGGAGACCAGACAATATCCTCAACAATCAGGTCGGGAGCAAGGGTTGAGAATGTTACAGTCCGCTCGTTATTAGATTCGTTACTTTCCGTCACGCTACCATCCACGTCAGCAATGGCCGTAATATCATGCTGGCCTACCGCAGCGGCCCATGAATAGGTCCTGGTTATGGTAGCACCTACTTCAATAATCGGAATATCCTGGTAACCTCTGGAATTTCCATCAATAAAGAAATTAATGCGGGAAAAACCAGCTTTACTGCTGCCCTGGTTCTTTATCACAACGCTGAAGGTTACACTATCGCCTCTTGACGGAGTCTCCGGTGACCATGATATCGACTGGATGACCAAATCAGGCGCCAGGGGGGACAAGGTAAAAGTCTTCGTATTATTAGTCTCGTCTGACTCGGCAACCTGTTCATTAGAATCAGCTATTGCTTTGATGACATGCGAGCCCCCCTGCGCCTCCCAAGTTAAAGTTTTTGTTACGGAGACACCTGCATTTAAAGAGCTAATAGAATCTGATTGAATGTAGTTATCGTCGATATAATAAGCTACACGTGAGGCACCAGCCTCTTCAGTCCCCTGGTTTTTTATCGTAAAAGTAAATTTTACTGAATCCCCTATAGCGGGATTTTCCGGTGACAAAGTAATGTCCTTGATAATCAGGTCAGGCCCCGGGCCTGACGCTTTTATGACGTAGTGCGGGCCCGTAGTGGCAGTCCCGATGATAAATGCCAGCGATAATGCTGTGGCTATGATAAAAATCCTTTTAATAATTCCCAAAGTGGTAAAATGACCCTTCATATCAGTATGTACATAGACACTTTGGCAACAGTGAATCTATAAATTCGTCTATCCACCGTTTCCACGTCTATGCCCTACCGGCCCGGATTACCCGGGGTCCTGGTATTATCCTCCCAAATATATAAAAATACCTCTGTCCTGCCTAGATGGCAGTATAGATATAGGTTCCACCGCTTCTTAAGATAATACTACTTATATAAATTTTAACCGCACATAGAGATGTAACCAATAGTCAATTAGTAAGCAACTAACGGATGAATTAGTACTACATTCAGGTAAATAATCGTACTCTATACTACACGGATAAGCGAATTATTAACATGGGTGCTAACCCCCAAATAAAACTAGGGTTATCTCCCTAGTTGTTTTATCGCGAAACCCTTAACATCTTAAACGAATTGAAACTATGTTACGTTATATCAAGATGTAGCAAATTATGTTGCGCTGTTAGCCTTTGAGGGGGTATTACCATGCCAGTGACAATTAACGATAAAACCTATTACAGGACCTCGGAGGTATGCCGGATGGCGCGTATTAGCCGGAGCACTTTGCTACGCTGGTTAAAGGAGGATTACCTGGATATACAGAATTTCCGTGATAGAAGGAGCTGGCGACTTTTTACAGAAGATGATGTAAATACGTTAATCTCAGAAGTCAACCGAATTTTCAAAGGTCAAAATAAATAATGAGATTAATAACTATAAAATATTTTATTGAGAGTGTGCCCTATGACGACAAGTTTCGCAAATGGGGAAAAAAGCAACAAAGACAACAATAAAAACGATATGACAGCTCCGGTGCAGTCTGAATCTCAACGGGAAACCTACGAATGCGACCCGCTCCCAACTGATGCACAAACATCGCTCCTTGCAGCCCAGGAAAACGCCATATCCGCCAAAGAGGCCGCCATGGAGGCAATCAATCGGGTCTATAAAGAAAGCGAAACATCGGCTCAGACACTGGCTAAAGCTATTAATGAGGCCATGCAGTATACCGTAAGGGAAAGAGAGGAATCCCATGATACATGCAGTGTGGAACCCTCTGTAGAAGATAATAAGGATAACCCGGAGCTTGGTACACTAAAAGACCAAACCAAACCAGGACTGATTCATAAATTTATTAGTAGCGGACATCATTCTCTAAATAACTTATTCAGCAATAAAGCAATGGACCTTGATTCGGGGAAAAAGGAAGAATCCCGCCATCCAGTTGAGGAGCCGAGTGGCCTGCTCCGCCAACTAATAGAGAATCTAACTGAGGGAAAGGCCCAGAGTAAAAGTGGAGAAACGATAGAAGAAGCCAATACCTCCAGAATAGAGACACAAAAAGCATTTGATGAAGCTCAGATAATTAGAAAGGCTGCTGAGGAAGCTATTAGCCTAGCTCGCGAGGAGACAATTAAGGCAAAAGAAGAAGCTGAAATGGCTAGAAGAACAGTTGAGATAGCCGTTAGCAAAGCCAAGCAGGAAGCCATAAGCAAAGTGGCGGACGATATTATTAAAGCCAAGGAAGAGGTACGGGCGGCAAAAGAGGCTGCTAATATTGCCATCCGACAGGCCAGAGATGATTCTAACAGGAGTAAAGAAGAAGTTGAGGCCGCTAACAATCATACTCAGGTAGCTATTACTTTAGCCCAGGAAAAGGTAAAGGCAGCCGCAGAAGAAATAGAGTCAATAAAACGGCAATCGCAGCTTGCTGCCAGGCAGGCTCAGGATGAGGTCTTAAGGCTAAGAGACGAGATTGAAACTATTAAAAAGACGGCGAATGAAGCTATCACCAGAGCCGATGAAGAAAGCAGACAGGCGAAAGAGGAAGCCGAAGCCAGCATGTTAAGGGCAAACGAGGCTATGGCACTAGCCCAGCAGCATATTATCAGTATGACTAAAGCCGAAATCGCCAGGACAAGACAGGAAATTGAGGCGGCCAGTAAAAATCCCGGCGGGGTATTTAACAGGATACCAGGAGCAGTGACAGAAGGCGACAACCATCCGGTAAAATCGGATAACGTAGCTCTAGGCCATGTTGCTGCCGTATTATACGAGATGCGCGCCCCGTTGCACTCCATATGCGGCTTCGCCAGATTAATGCTTGAAGGTGACATATCAGATAATACGACCATGAAGGAATTCCTCTCTATCATATTCCAGCAGAGTGAAAGCCTTTGCCGCCAACTGGATGACCTATCCGGTATATTAAATCATATTACGCCCCGTTTTACGCAAATATAAAACCAGTCCCGTTATGTTATCCGATCATTAAAACCAACCACGACGTAGCGGGAAAGACCTATCAAAGGGAAGTCAAGCAGCTCCAATAGCTACACCACATTACCTGGATAAGAGTGCTTTGCCAAGCCATATGTTCTTTTATGTTCATCATTCGCTTCATCTGGCTATACCCGTAACATTTCTATGATATTGTTTAGAAATTTCCACTATATGGTATTGCAATCTACGCAACATTGTGCTAAATTAACCAATAAATAAGTGCTTGAATGTCTAAGCTAAAGTGGCTATTGCCGCGATACTTTGTTTGGACGCTGATTAAATCAGAACTGAAATGAGAGGTTCAGTAGCACAGGAGAGAGGGGGTGATACATGAGATAGCATGTCCATATCATTTAATTGCTCCGAAATCTCACGAAGGAGGATTCATTTGAAAAAGACACTATTAGCACTATTGATCGGCATTTGCCTGATTTCAATATTAGTCGCTCCATTGCTGATGGGGGCCTGCGGAGAGGAAAAACCGTCACCATCACCAACACCATCACCATCACCAACACCGAAACCATCACCAACACCACCAGCTAAGGATAGCATCGTTATTGGCGCTGCCAGGCCTCTCTCCGGCGCCAACGCTCCCATCGGCAACGCAGCATTAGGGCCACTCATGCAGTTATGGCAGCAGAAGGTCAATGCCGAGGGCGGTATCTATGTGGAGGAGTACGGCAAGAAATTACCCATAGAGTACATTATTTATGATGATGCCACTGACGTGGGCACCATGGTAAGGCTGACAGAAAAGTTGATACTGGAGGATAAGGTTGACATCCTGTTCTCCGCCTGCGGCACGTCTTTCATTTCCGCCCAGGCCCCTATCGCCAATAAATACGGAATGGTACTACTCACCGCCGAGGGCGGCGCTACCATCATGAGGGACGCTCTTTACGGTCTACCCTACGTTTTTGTCTCCCTATCTTTTTCCGACTGGTACGAGCTGCCGGTTTTCGCTGAAATGTGCGCTGCCAAGGGCGCCAAGACAGCGTATGTAATCAGCATTGCCGACCTCCATGGCGTGGAGTATAGCGGCGTGGCGGCTATTGAATTCCCTAAGGTTGGAATTGATATAATCGCCAGCAAATCCGTTCCCATAACCTATACGGATTTCTCGCTACTGGTTAAGGAAGCCAAGGCGGCTAACCCCGATGTCTTTTGCATCTTTGCTTATCCCCCTATAAGCATACCAGCTACCGCCGAGGCTATGGCAATTGGCTTTAATCCCCCAGCCATGATAGTCGGCCCCGGAGGTAATTTCGGCTATTACAGCTTATCGTTCGGCGGTGATCCAGCGGTGGTAGAAGGGATATCCTGTTTCGCCGTTGCCAACCCCAAAACTTCTCCCGAACATGCAAGACATTTTAGTGAGCTGGAGGCTCTCGTCGGCTTTGCGAACCTGGATTTCTGGGGAACCCCGCTCTACGAACCTGGTATATGTGACGTCTGGCAGCAGGCCATTGAGGCGACCGGAACCCTTGACCAGGACGTAATAAGGGATTACATAGCCACGCACCACTTCCAGACCCCTCTTATTGACGATCTCTACTACGAGATGTTCGGTGATGGCGGCGGGCTTATGGCCAAGGAATGCCATGCCGGTGAAATCGGTCAGTGGCAGAATGGTATGGTAGAAATCGTGGGTGGCGGCGACTGGCCTGCCACGGTGATTACTTCAGACTTCATGTATCCCAAGCCACCGTGGCCAGCACCATAGGAAAATAGTAAACATATAATTGTAGAAAGAATATTACCATATCCAATAAAACACTGTGCAGGCTGTCTAGAGGGTGGATAAAAACACCTGTTAGAGGCACCTTGGTTTACGAGCGGACTCATTCTGCTCCTCATAGGCAGCCTGCAATTTTGATTGCTAAAGCTAGAAGTATCGCATTATGCCTGAAAGCATTGTCACAATCCTGGATGTAGCTATTGGCGGTTTATTACTGGGCGGTATCTATGCCCTTATTGCCATGGGCATGAACCTCCAGTACGGTGTTGCCCGGGTGCTGAATTTCTCTCACGGCGAATTCATTATGGTCGCGGCTTTCGGCACCTTTACCCTTTACACCGTGGTGGGCATCAACCCGCTTCTTTGTCTTGTCATTATTGGTCCCGTTGTATTCTTAATTGGTGTTCTGCTCCATCGGACTCTATTTCACCAACTTAGCCTCAGGGCGCCTAACGTTGATGCCTATGCGGCCACTTCTATATTGGCTTCTTTTGGGCTGCTCTTCATCATCCAAAATATAGCTTTACTGGGATGGGGCGCCGACTACAGAGCGTACAGTTATTTAAACTTCGGAGTAAACATAGGTGGCGCGGTATTTAGTGCCAACAAGCTGGTAATCCTCGGTTTTGCGGTAGGCATAGGTGTGGGTTTCTACACGTTCCTGGCCCGTACCCACATTGGAAAGGGTATCCGGGCAGCTGCTCAAGACCCGACAACTGCCAGCCTCATGGGCGTAAACATCAACTACGTGCTGGCATTATGTTTCGGCTTCGGTGCGGCCATGGCCGGTCTGGCGGGTGTACTCTACAGTATGCGCATTCCCCTAAATCCGGCCATGGGTATGCAATATACATTCATCGCCATCATCGTTATCGTCTTAGGCGGGTTGGGCAGTATCCCGGGCAGTTTCATCGGGGGATTCATGTTGGGTATTATAGGCGAAATAGTAAGCTATTTTGACCCGAGCTTATCACTGGCTGCCTATTATCTTATCTTCATGCTCCTGCTCCTGGTGAGACCGAAAGGTATTTTTGGGAAGTAAATATATGGATACTGCTAGATTTACCTCTAAAGGATTTTTAGTACCGGGGATAATTAATCTCGTCATATTAATCGGGCTGGCTACTTTACCCCTTTATGGCTCGCTTTATAATGTCGTTTTAATAACCTCCATCATGATGTATGCCATCCTTACGGTGAGTTGGGTTATGTTTTCCGGTTCTTCCGGTTACCTTTCGCTGGCGACAGCTACCTTCTTCGGGGTCGGTATCTATGTTTCAGCCTTATTGCTGCCGAACACAGGGGCGGTACTACCCCTGCTGGTGGTAGTCCTTATTGCCGGTCTTGGAAGCAGCATAGTTGCCCTTGGTGTTGGCGCTCTGACCCTGAGGCTGAGAGGTATATATTTTGCTGTCTTCACTTTTGGGCTCGTCATACTCGTCCTGGAGCTTCTCAACTGGTGGGAGCATTCTGTAACCGGTACACGTGGCCGATTCGTCATGCTGGTGGATAATGACGTTATTTTTTACATCATGCTGGTTATCTTTATCTTGTCAATGCTCACCACCTACCTTATCCGACGCTCCAAGTTTGGTTTGGCCCTGCAGAGTATTGGCGAGAATGAGGAGGCCGCGGAACACATCGGCGTTAATGTAACCATGGTGAAGGTCATCACCTTCGCCATCAGCGCTTTCTTTATGGGGGCAACTGGGGCAATCTGGGCTACGAAATTAACATATATTGACCCATATGTCGCCTTTAATGTGCTCTATTCTTTCCTGCCAGTCCTGATGGCTATCTTCGGCGGTATGGGCCAAATTTACGGTCCAGTAATAGGCGCCGTTATTTTTGCTTACCTGCAAGAAACGTTTCAAACCGAGTTCCCCTATTATTACATGCTTTCTTTTGGTGTCATATTAATAGTAGCTATCTTGTATCTGCCCGGTGGACTTGTAGGACTGATACAAAAAGCGTGGAGACGGAGGCCAGGAGGACGACATGCCGATACTTGAAGGTGAAGGGGTAACCAAGTACTTTGGCGGGTTGGCCGCCGTATCAAATGTTGATTTTTACGTTAACGAGGGCGAAATTATAGGTCTGATTGGTCCCAATGGGGCCGGTAAGACAACGCTGTTTAATCTGATATCGGCAGCCCTTGTTCCAAAACCCGGGATAATAAAATTTAAAGGTAAGAATATTACCGGCATGAAGTCGTATAAGATATGCAGGATGGGATTGGCCAGGACCTTTCAATCGGTTAAAGTTTTCGCCAATATATCAGTCTTTGATAACGTACGGTTAGGCTCGTATTTCGGGAAATCACCCGGCCTTTCATCAGCGGATGCTGCCAGGGAAGCCGGGGAGGCATTGGAGTTTGTGGGGTTATCAGCCATGAGCGCGACTCCAGCTAGAGACCTGACGTTGGCCAATCAGAAGCGACTTGAAGTAGCCAGGGCGCTAGCCACTGGCCCGGAGCTACTAATGCTTGACGAAATGATGGCGGGGCTAAATGCCACGGAAATAGCCCAGGCTATGGAATTAGTTACCATGATTCGAGATAAGGGAATTACGATAGTCATGATTGAGCATGTTATGAAGGCCATCATGAACGTATGTGAACGAATTATAGTGCTCCATCACGGTGAGAAGATAGCGGAAGGAACGCCCCAGGAAATCGCCACCAGCCCAAAGGTTATTGAAGTATACTTAGGAGAAAAGACCGATGCTTGAAGTCAATAACATATGTACTCATTATGGCAAGATCCAGGCATTATGGGATGTTTGTTTCAATGTCAATGAGGCGGAGATATTCGCCCTGGTGGGTGCCAATGGAGCTGGTAAGTCGACACTGCTAAACACTATATCCGGTTTAGTACATCCCACCTCGGGCAGCATTACATTCCTCGGACAGAGGATAGATGGTTTGTCACCTCACGTGATAGTAGAACTTGGTATTTCTCATATACCCGAGGGCAGAAAACTCTTTACCGATATGTCAGTTCGCGAAAACCTGGAGATGGGTGCCTATCCTAAGCGTGCCTGGAAACAGAAGGATAAAACAATCGAGCGGGTGTACAAAACATTCCCCATATTAAAAGAGAGAGAGGGACAACTGGCAAGAACATTAAGCGGTGGTGAGCAACAAATGTTAGCCATGGGGCGGGGATTGATGTCCCGACCTAAAATTTGCATCATCGATGAGCCGTCAAATGGTCTGGCACCAAGATTGGTACTGGAAGTATTTCAGATAATAAAATCGCTTCGCGAGCAGGGAATCACCATATTGCTGATTGAGCAAAACGTCAAACAAACCCTGGAGATAGCTGATCGAGCATGTGTCATGGAAAACGGCCGATTAGCTCTTGAGGGCACCTGCGATGAGCTCCTCCAGAGCGACCATATAAGGAAGGCATATTTAGGGCTGTAGTTTACGTGTCTGGACTGCAATATACCTGAATCTGCTTATTTCACGGGCTGGAATAAAAATATAACGTGACTTCTATATGCTGACACCCCTTATAGAGAAGTGGTGAAATCAGAGGGTTTTTATAAAGTTTTTATCAACCTCATAATATAATCCTACCTATTACTGCTGAATTATTGATACAATACTGGCTATTGTCTAAAAAATGTATTAGAGGAGTAAGAAATGGCCGGAGGATATATGGGCAAACTCCTGTTCGTGAATCTTTCCACAGGGGAGATGAAGGTTGAGGCACCTGACGAGAATCTTTACAGAGATTTCATAGGGGGTTACGGCGTCGGGGCAAAGATTCTATACAGCCGGCAGAAGGGGGGGGTGGACGCACTGGGGCCGGAGAATATGCTTGGCCTGCTTACCGGCCCGCTTACCGGAACACCGGCCACTTTTGGCTGCCGATACGCGGCCGTAGCCAAATCGCCACTTTCTGGCGGCTGGGGTGACGCCAATTCCGGCGGCCATTTTGGGCCCCATCTCAAGTTTGCCGGCTACGATGGCGTATTCTTTACCGGTATTTCGGAAAAGCCGGTTTACCTCCTCATTGATAACGGCAGGGCCGAATTAAGAGATGCCGCCTACCTCTGGGGAAAAGGCACTTATGAAACTGAAGACACGCTGGAGGCGGAACACGGTCCAACGTCAAAAGTCGTCAGCATCGGTCCGGCTGGAGAAAAGGTCGCCCTTGTTGCCTGTATTATGAGCAACAAGGGAGATGCCGCCGGACGGTCGGGCTTAGGGGCGGTGATGGGCTCTAAAAAGCTCAAGGCTGTAGTAGCCAAAGGAGAGATGAAGGTGCCCGTTGCCGACATCGAGGCGGCCAACAACCTCAGAAAAGAGCATATTGCCGAGGGAAAGATGTTCCTTGAGCACTTCCACATACTGGGTACAGGGGGACATGGCGACATCTCAGCCCATAGCGGTGATACGCCGGTCAAGAACTGGGGTGGTATCGGCGTCATCGAGATACCCGATGCCTCCGGTCTCAACAAGGATAAGATAACTGCGAACCTTGATAAAAGAAAGGGCTGCTGGCACTGTCCCGCCGCCTGCAAGGCCACCTTGAAAGCGGGAATCGAATACCCGTACCCGGCTGGTGCTCATAGACTGGAATACGAGACCATAGGTGCTTTCGGGGCAAACTGCTGTAACACCAATGCAGAGTCGATAGCCATGGCCAACCACCTCTGCAACGACTATGGTCTGGATACTATCTCAGGTGGCTCAATTATCGCCTTTGCCATGGAACTGTATGAGCATGGCATTATTACCAAGGCGGATACCGACGGGATTGAGCTCACCTGGGGCAACCACAAAGCACTCGTTGCCACGACCGAGAAGATGGTGAAAAGAGAAGGCCTTGGCGATATCCTTGCCGACGGGGTACAGGTAGCCGCCGCTAAGATCGGTAAAGGCGCCGAAGAATTCGCCGTCCATATCGGAGGACAGGAACTGGGTATGCACGACCCCAAGGGCAGTTTCTTCGGTGAAAGGATGACTATGGCCATGTACCATATGGACGCTACCCCCGGCCGCCACACCACCGGTTTCGGACCCAGCCAGTTCATGCAGTATGTCAGCAGCGCCGCCGGACTCTGCATGCATGGCGGCATGGCTGGCAACCCCCCAAAATACATAGCAGGATTCCTGAAAGCTATAACCGGCTGGGACCGTTCCATGAAAGAGCTGCTTAAAAACGGCGAAAGGATTGCCATCATGAGGCATTGTTTTTCCCTTCGTGAAGGCGACAACCCGCTGAAACGCTTCGTACACCCCAGAATACCCGGCCGACCGCCTCAGACGGACGGGCCACTTGCCGGCGTAACGAGAGATATAGAGGCGCAGGCATACTGGAACCTTGGTGCCCTCGATTGGGACCGGTTCTCCACCAAGCCCAGTAAAGACAGACTGCTGGCACTAGGACTGGATGACTTAGCTGAGGAGCTGTGGCCACCACAGGAAGCCCCCCGGTTTGGGCCAGGATAGTATCACGCCGGGAAATAACTTGGTTTTACGACCTCCTTACTCCGATAATGACAAACCCCGCCATAAAGGAAGGGGTTTCGTTATTCCGGTGATAATAACTACCCCCTGAGTGGGAATGGGACTGTGAATACCCGCGATTTTACTTCATGGTATCTATAATAAACCCGGCGGCAAGCCTGGCACCGATACCTGGAACCATACTGCATTTCTCAAAACCTTTCTCTTTAGCAAAGGTCATCATAGCCTCAGCGCCATCCCCGGGATTCAGCCTATACCCGATTATTACCTTTTCTATTATGTCAGCGCAATACTTATTACCTAATTCGGCTTCGAATGCGGCTATAAAATTCTGGACAGTCGCCATGGCCACTTCCATCGTTTGAGGACCGGGTCGGTCAGTGCGGCCAAAATAGAGTCCGAAGTTAATCAGGCTACCGGTTATGCCCCCACACATATTACCGGTGCCACCAATCCCGGGAAATAGAGCCAGTGCTTGAATAACCTCCATACTGCCCTGCCCGAGTTCTTCCATCAGGGCCATGGCTGTACCCTGGGCACAGTTCTTAAAAAAGAAGTTATATTCCTCAGCCCGCCGTTGAACGCGGTCGAGGATTTTCTCCCTGTTGGATAATATCTCTTTCGCGTCGAGTTTTTTCCTGGGAATACCTTGTTCAGAGAATTTCTTAACTCTGGCCTCAATCGCCGCTAGGTCCCATTCTCTACGTGACATTTCGTCTACTTTTTTCTTTAGAGCTGCATAATCCGCCATTAATCCAGTGCCTCCTTATTTAACTACTGTACAGTATATGAATATATCATGATTGGGCTTAGCTGTAAACAGTTGAAGGCGAGATGTTTTTGCATTTAACGACATATTCGGCCAACGTTAGCAGGTGGGTGATTATGATATACCGCGTCTAGAGTCGGCGGCTTAATTCAGAAAATACCTAGGTTAAAACCGTATATACCTCATATTAATACGCATTTATGCCTAATTTTCACAATTGCGACTAGGTATAAAGTGTAAGTTAGAGGCAAGTAGTTTAGTAGTTAATAGCATAAGAAACAGGCATTAATACGGAAGATAAATAGACAAAGTAATGTTAGTCTGAGAGCGGAGGTAAGAGAAGATGATAGAAGGAAGTCTCTTCAGCATCGTTCCAAAATCCAACTCTTATCTCTATAATATCTTCGCTTGAAAGGGGGTGTGTGCGATGGAATGGCAGTTTATAGTTGCGTTGGTAGTAGCCATACCAATCATCCTGTTCCCGGCAGCGTTTATCTGGTACCTGAACATTGGTGGCATCTACGCTGCCATTAAGGAATCGAGGGCGAGGCGAGTTATCCGCGAGAAAGGTGTCAAGGCAACAGCCAAAGCCAAATAGCCATGACACCAGAAGAGATAAACAGAAATACTTGGAAAGGGGGGAATAAAACAAAATGGAATGGCAGGTAATACTAGCCCTGGTAATCGCGATACCCGTAATCCTTTTTGTCCCGTTACTGGTCTGGGTAGCGGTGGTCAGCGGTGTGTACCAGGTTGCTCGTGACAGGCTACGGCGGCGCGTTACCATCACACGAAGGAAAGCGGTAACACCAGTCGAAGAAACAGTAGCTCACGAGGTTACTTAAAAGGGAGTAGAAATACTCCCTTTTTCATTTGAGTAAGGAGATTTATTCGTTTATAAACCCAAATTGAGTCATTAATAGCACATATATCGAGAGGGGGAGCTTTATGGTAGTAGAGACAAAGGCTAAGACTTTTGTAGATGAAATCTGTGCTATCCCCGGCGGTGAAGGTATTCGACTCTGCATCCAGTGTGGTACCTGCACCGCTTCTTGTCCTAATGCCGAAAAAATGGACCATACACCCTCAGAGCTCATAGCTATGGCGCGGGCCGGCATGCGTAAGGAAGTTTTATCCAGCAATGCCATGTGGTATTGCCTGTCCTGCTACCTGTGTACGGTGCGCTGCCCAAGAGGGATAAAGCAGACAGACCTGATGCATGCCCTGGAGTACCTGGCAGAACGCGCCGGGCTGAGCTGTGCCGGTAGTTTCACGCCCACTATGTACCGAAGCTTCAACCACTTTGCCTGCAGCTTGGGAAGTCTCCCTGAATTCGGATTCATGACCTGGTTCTATATATTGAGTAATCCACTGCGTGCCTGGCGGATGATTCCGATAGCGCTGAGTCTGTTCAGGCATGGCCGCCTGTCTATAAGGGCGAGAAGGCTGACACCGAAAGGAACCAACCAGCTAAGAGCTATTCTTGATGAAGCCGAATCTCTGGGAGGTGTCAGTTGAAATACTATACATATTTTCCAGGCTGTTCCGCCTCTGAGGGAGGCGCCAAGGCGTATAACCTATCAGCCCAAGCTGTAAGTAAAGTCCTGGATACCGACCTCGTTGAGCTCGAAGACTGGAACTGCTGCGGCTCGACGCCATCCATCTCAGTCGATGAACTTGGTGCCCATTGTATGGCGGCACGTAACCTTGCCCTTGCCGAAAAGAGGGGACTGGATATGGTAACGCCATGTAGCGCCTGCTACGTTGTTTTAAACCATACCAACGCCTATCTTAAGGGATACCCCCAGTTCAAAGCCAAAGTAGACAAAGCTCTGGCGGCCGGTGGCTTGGAGTACCACGGCACGGTAAAAGTCCGGCACCTCCTTGATGTTATCACCACCGATATTGGCTACGATGCCATCACGTCCAGGGTGAAAAAACCACTAAGTGAACTGAAAGTGGCCCCCTATTATGGCTGCCAGGTCATCCGCCCCAAATTTGGTTTTGACCATCCCGAGGCCCCCCAATCCCTGGATAAACTGGTAGGCAGTCTGGGGGCAGAGCCCATTTACTTCCCGCTCAAGGCCCGCTGCTGCGGGGGTTCACTGATTATTTCCGAAGAAGATGTAGCATTAGACCTGATTCAGAAAATTTTCGATTCTGCCTCAAGCAACGGGGCTCAGTGCATTATTACAGTCTGTCCACTATGCCAGACAAATCTCGACGCCTATCAGAGCCGAGTCAACAAGAAGTTTAAAACCCATTTCAACCTCCCGGTCCTCTTCTTCACCCAGCTTATGGGTATTGCTTTTGGACTTGGCGAAAATGAACTCGGTTTGAAGAATAGTATCGTACCGGTAGAAAAGGCCTTGTCAAAATATATCTAAGGAGCGAAAAATGGAGCCAAAAATTGGTGTCTATGTTTGCCACTGCGGAGCCAATATCGCCGGCACGGTTGACGTGGTACAGGTCACCGAATACGCTAAAACCCTACCATCAGTGGTGGTGACGCGTGATTATAAATTCATGTGCTCAGACCCGGGGCAGGACTTAATCAAGAACGATATTAAGGAAATGGGACTGAACCGCGTCGTGGTGGCCTCATGTTCACCCCGACTACACGAGCCTACGTTCAGGCGTACCATAGCCAGCGCCGGTTTGAATCCTTATCTCTTTGAAATGGCCAATATCCGTGAGCAATGCGCCTGGGTACATCAGGACAGTGAGAAGGCTACTCAGAAGGCAAAAGCACTCGTCACTGCTGCCGTAAGACGCGTCTTCTGCCACGAACCACTGGAGACGAAGGAAGTCGCCGTTAATCCATGTACGCTGGTGGTAGGTGCCGGCATTGCCGGGATACAGGCAACCCTGGAGATAGCAGATTCCGGCCAGAAAGTCTATCTGGTAGAGCGGGAGCCATCAATCGGCGGCAATATGGCCCGGCTGGACAAGACCTTCCCCACCTTAGACTGCTCGGCCTGAATACTCACCCCGAAGATGGCCTCGGTGAGGTCACACGAAAACATCGAGCTGATGACATACAGTGAGGTGGTGGATGTATCAGGATACGTGGGCAATTTCAAGGTAAAAATAAAAAAGAAGCCGCGCTACGTGGATGAAAATAAATGCACCGGGTGCGGCACGTGCCAAGAGAAGTGCCCCATGAAAGCGGATAATGAATTTGACTGCGGGCTTGGTACCAGAAAGGCAATCTATACGCCTTTCCCCCAGGCAGTGCCCAACGTACCGGTTATCGATACAGAGCATTGTACCTATTTCCTTAAAGGCAAGTGCCGTGCCTGCGAGATGTTCTGCGAGGCAAAGGCGATTGACTTCGAGCAAAAGGAAAAAACGGTTGAAGTGGATGTGGGCAATATTATTATTGCCAGCGGTTTTGATTCTTTCGACCCCACCGTAATACCCCAGTTCGGCTACGGCCAATACGATAACGTTCTTACCGGCATACAGTTTGAGAGAATGAGCAATGCCTCCGGCCCCACAGACGGCCATCTGGTACTCAAGGACGGCTCACCGCCACGCAGTGTAGCTATCCTGCACTGTATCGGCAGCCGTGATGAGAATTACCATAAATATTGCTCGAGGGTCTGCTGCATGTACTCGCTGAAATTCTCTCATCTATTGAAAGAGAAGCTGCCCGAGGCGACTGTATACCAGCTATACATCGATATGCGCTGCGCCGGCTCAGGCTACGAAGAGTTCTACGAGCGGATTCAGGAGGAGGGGGTAAACTTCGTCCGGGGGAAGGCGGGGGAGATTACCAACATCGCCGAAAGCCCTGAAGAAGAGGGCAAGCTGATAGTCATTGTCGAGGATACGCTGGTACGCCGCAAACGGCGGCTCCCCGTGGATATGGTAATCCTGAGCTGCGCTTTAGAGCCCCGTGCCGACATTGAGGATGTCGCCAGGCTCTTCTCACTGAGTCGCAAGGCAGACGGGTTCTTCCTGGAGAAGCACCCGAAGCTTGACCCCGTCGCCACGACGACAGACGGAATTTTCGTCGCCGGCTGCTGTCAGAGTCCCAAAGACATCCCGGATACGGTAGCTCAGGCATCGGCGGCCGCCGCCAGGGTCCTTGCCATGATAAGTAAGGGCAGCGTGGAAATCGAATCCACCATCGCCGTTGTGGATGAGGAGCACTGCGCCGGCTGCAAAATATGTATCGACCTCTGTGCTTATAAGGCTATTACCTTTGATGAAGAGAAAAAGGTCGCCAGCATTAATGAGGCGCTCTGCAAGGGCTGCGGCACCTGCGTGGCCGCCTGCCCCAGCGGTGCCATCAAGGGTAGACACTTTACCACCGAGCAAATTATATCTGAAATCGAGGGGGTGTTAGCATGAAAAAACATACAAATTTAAGCACAACTGTGCAGAAGGAGGTGTACTAATGCAGTGGGAAGTTGGATTAGCACTAGGCATAGCCATACCCGTAATCCTTATTCCCGTGGCCTTTGTTCTTTACCTTACTATTTTCGGTCTCCACGCCAATACCAGGGAAGCGCGGGAAAGGAGAGCAGCAGCTCGCCGGTTGGTGCGTGAGGCGATGCAGATTATCAGGAATAAGCAGGCTGTAGACCGTTCGATACTTGAAGCTTTAGAGGCTGCCGAAGAAGGGCAGGCTGTCTCTAGAGAGGCGGAAGTTGAAGCAGCATCGCCAATGCGGATAACGCCGATGCCTGTACCCACAACGGAGAAAGCTGAGTTAGTCATCGTGGGGGGTAGCGCTGCCGGAATTCAGGCAGCGATTACAGCCAAAAGGCTTAACAACAATGTAGGGAAGATAACGGTTATTCGAAAAGAGTCAAAGGTATTGGTGCCCTGCGGCATTCCTTACATTTTCGGTACTCTGGGCTCGGCGGAGAAGAATCTGATACCTGATAGCGCCATAGGGGATGCCGAGTTAGTAATCGACGAGGTAACCTCAATCGACAGGATATCGCAGAGGGTTATCACAGCCGGGGGCAGGATCATCGGCTACGATAAGCTCATATTGGCAACCGGTTCTCAACCTGTAGTACCTCCAATACCAGGTAGAGAGTTGGACAATGTATATACCGTTAAAAAGGATGTGGAGTACCTGCAGGCATTGGACAAATCACTAGCCGAAGCAAAAGATGTAGTGGTCATAGGAGGCGGGTTTATCGGGGTAGAATTTGCCGATGAATTACGCAAGCGGGGCTTGAATGTGACCATCGTCGAATTATTGCCGCATTGTCTCTCCTTAAATTGTGATGAACCGTTCTGCATACGGGTGGAGGAAGAGTTGGCGAAGGCTAACATAAAAGTATTATGTGGAAATGGTGTTAATCAGATTCTCGGCAATGGTAAGGTCAGTCATGTAGAGTTGTCCAGCGGAGAGCAACTAAAGGCAGACCTGGTCATGATGGCCATCGGCTCGGCACCTAATACTAGATTGGCGCAAGAGGCAGGCCTTGAGATTGGTGCTACCAAGGGCATTAAAGTAGACCAATATATGAGGACCAGTGACCCCAACATTTTTGCTATAGGGGATTGCGCCGAGAAATACTCCTTCTTTACCGCCAAGCCGGTCCCGTTACGTTTGGCCTCAATTGCCACAAATGAGGCCAGGATAGCTACGTCCAATCTCTTCAGGCCCTGCGTGGAGAACAAGGGTGTTATAGGAGTGTTTAGCACCAGAGTTGGAGACGTTGCCGTAGGCGCGGCCGGGCTGACAGAGAAGGCAGCCAGAGAGGCAGGGTTTGACGTGCTCATCGGTAAGGCGAGTGCTCCAGACAAGCATCCAGGCAGTATGCCCGGTGCCCAGCCGACGCAGGTCAACCTGATATCTGACCGAAGCAGCGGAAGGATACTGGGAGGCGAAGCATATGGTGGGGTGTCAGTTGGAGAGCTGACAAATGCTCTAGCTGTTCTGGTGGGGAACAAGGCAACGGCTGAGGATATTCGTTTTTCCCAGATAGGGACACATCCAGCGCTTACTGGTTCTCCCATAGTATATCACATAGTAAATGCAGCCGAGCAAGCAATGGTAGCTTACCATGAATCTGTGGCTAAGGAACGTCTAGCTGATAAAACACTCGTCTAAGGGCAAACGACAAAAACTGTTGATTTATATCATCACTGCAGATTAAATTTTAGCCGAAATTCAGGGGGTGTAGCGTGAGCTTCGAACCAAAGATTGTAGGTATCCTGTGCAACTGGTGCTCATATGCCGGCGCTGACCTTGCCGGCACTTCGCGGAAGAAGTACGAGCCCAATATCAGAGTGGTACGGGTCATGTGCTCCGGAAGGGTAGACCCTACCTTCATACTGAAAGCATTTGAAAAGGGTGCTGACGGCGTCCTGGTCTGCGGCTGACATCTCGGTGAATGTCATTACCTGGATGGTAATAAGAAGACAGCCCGCCGGATACCCTTACTGAAGAAAATGCTCTCTCAGCTCGGGATTGAAGACGAGCGGGTACGTTTGGAATGGGTCTCGGCATCAGAGGGAGACCGCTTTGCTGCCATCGTTAACGAGATGACGGAACAAATAAGGCAACTGGGACCTTTCAGTCGTAATGGAGGTAGTGAGAATGGCTAAACCAAAACTGGCTCTATACTGGGCGGCTTCCTGCGGCGGCTGTGATGTGGCTGTGCTTGACACCAATGAAAAGATACTGGATATCGCCAACCTGGTCGACATAGTGTTCTGGCCAATCGCCGTAGACTTTAAATACCATCACGTTAAAGCTATGGAGGACAAGAGCATTGATTTATGCCTCTTCAATGGAGCCGTCAGGAGCACCGAGCAGGAAGAGATTGCCAGACTGCTGCGTGATAAGTCCAAGGTAATGGTGGCCTTTGGCGCCTGCGCCTGCTTCGGCGGTATACCGGCACTGGCCAATTTCACCAGCCGTGACGAAATATTCCAGCGGGCTTACATAGAAGCACCCTCTAATGATAATAACGATGGCACTGTACCGCTTACTCAGACCAGGGTACCTGAAGGTGAACTGGAACTGCCCGAACTATTTGACACAGTGCTGACATTGGCGCAGGTAGTTGATGTGGAATACTTCGTCCCGGGCTGCCCGCCGCCGGTTGACCTTATCCTTAAGCTTGTCAATCTCTTCGCTCAGGGAGAATTACCTCCGGTGGGGTCGGTGATTGCCTCCGATAAGACGCTTTGTGACGAGTGTGAGCGTAAAAAAGAAGAGAAGAAGATAACCAGGCTTTACCGTCCCCACGAAATTATACCTGACCCTGAGAAATGCCTGCTAGAACAGGGTATAATCTGTTGCGGACCGGCAACACGGGGCGGGTGTGGTCTCCGGTGCATTAACGCCAATATGCCCTGCCGCGGCTGCTTCGGCCCGCCGCCGGGGGTAGCTGACCAGGGCGCCAAGCTGGTAAGCGCCATCGCGTCTATCTATCAGGGTGAGAGCGAGGAGGAAATTAAGAAACTGGTCAACGAAGTGGTTGACCCGGCGGGTACTTTCTATAGATTCGGGCTGGCCGATTCGATGTTGAAGCGAAAACGTCTCCAGAAGAAGTAAGGTAGTGACTAAAATGGAAAAAATCAGTATCGACCCCATAACCAGGCTTGAGGGACACGGCAAGATAGAAATCTTTCTCAATGATGATGGTGACGTGGCTAATGCTTATCTCCAGATACCGGAGCTTCGCGGATTCGAAAAATTCTGCGAAGGAAGGCCGGTTGAGGAGATGCCCCGGATAACGCCGCGTATCTGTGGCGTTTGCCCCGGTGCCCACCACATGGCATCCACCAAGGCAACTGATGCCGTCTACCACGTAGACCCACCGCCAGTCGCCAAGAAGCTGAGGGAGCTATTCTACTGTGCCCACATGATTCACTCCCATGTTGCTCACTTTTATGCCCTGGCGGCCCCGGACTTTGTCCTGGGACCCACCAGCGATCCCGCCGAGAGGAATATCCTAGGTCTGGTAGCCAAGGTTGGCCTTGACATCGGCAGCGAGGTTATAAAGCATCGAGCCTATGCCCAGGATATTCAGGCGGTCATCGGGGGCAAGGCGACCCACCCTGTCTGCGGTCTGCCGGGTGGCATGAGCAAGCCAATCACCGAGGAGGAGCGAAAAGACTTCGAGGAGAAAGCCAAATCACTTATAGAGTTTGGTAAATTAGGCATGAAGTTGTTCGACGACCTGGTGCTGGCTAACAAGGAATACCTGGAGCTGATAACCGGCGATATCTATACCATGAACAGCTACTACATGGGTATGGTTGACAGCAATAACAAGGTGAACTTCTACGAGGGTGACCTCCGCGTGGTTGACCCCGATGGCAAGGAGACCGCCAGATTCAAAGCGGCTGACTATCTGGACTACATAGCCGAGCACACCGAGCCCTGGTCTTACCTAAAGTTCCCCTTCCTGAAAAAGGTTGGCTGGAAAGGTCTTGTTGACGGCAAAGACAGCGGCGTTTATCGTGTGAATTCTCTCGCCAGGCTGAATGTGGCTGACGGCGTGGCAACACCTCTGGCTCAGGCTGAGTACGAAAGGATGTATGAGACCCTGGGCGGCAAGCCGGTGCATGCCACACTTGCCTTCCACTGGGCCAGGCTAATCGAGATATTGTACGCCGCCGAGCGTCTCCTGGAGCTCTGCCAGGATAGCGAGATAACCAATCCCGACGTCAGGACCATCCCAACGGCCACTCCCGACGAGGGAGTAGGTGTTGTTGAGGCTCCTCGCGGCGTTCTGATTCACCACTATCAGACCGATGATAAGGGCATTATCGAGAAAGTGAACCTGATTGTGGCCACGGTAATGAATAACCCGGCAATGAATATGTCGGTCAAGAGGGCGGCCCAGGGTTTGATTAAGAAGGGTCAGGTGGCATCGGAAGGACTGCTGAATATGGTTGAGATGGCATTTCGCGCTTATGACCCGTGCATGGCCTGCGCCACTCATACACTGCCCGGACAGATGCCGCTGGAGGTAGTTATCCACGATAGCAAGGGAGATGTAATTGACAGGCTCAGTCAGCACCTGCCCTCCTAACAATCTAAGGTGAGAGTTACATATACATAAAGAGGATTAGGAAATGAAGACACTGGTTCTGGGACTAGGCAACCCTATTCTCACCGACGATGGTGCAGGTGTCCGGGTTGCCAATGAACTGGAACGCAGACTCGACCATGAGGCGACAGTTATGGAGACAAGCCTGGCTGGTCTTGACATACTGGACCTACTGGCTGACTATGACAGGGCTATTATCATTGACGCTATTCAGACCGTCGGGGGCAGGCCAGGCCAGATTTACCGGCTTGACCCGGAGGTATTTGATGCCACCCGGCACGCCGCCTCGGTCCACGATGTTAATTTCGGTACGGCTCTTAAGCTCGGTAAAAAGCTCGGCTTGGCTTTGCCATCCCGGATTGATATATTCGCTATTGAGGCGGCGGATACAAGCCGATTCAGTGAAGAATGTACCCCTGAAGTGACAGAGGCGATACTCCTTTGCGTTGAAATGATTGTTGATGAACTGAGAGCCACAGAGTAAAATATATCTAAACCACCAGTGAGAAACCATGAATAAAATTACTTTCAAGCCTTTCATCATGCCCCTGCTCCTTGTGTTATGCACCCTGTTTTACTATTTTGGAGAACTGGTAGACTGGGCGGCGTGGGATACGCTGCGGGCTAATTTCTTTTACGGTGTGCACGATATACACCGCCTCCTCTTTCTGGCGCCAATAATATACGCCGGCTATACCGCCAAGGTTAAAGGAGCGATTATCATCACGCTTGTGAGCTTCATTATCTTCCTGCCCCGCGCCTTTTTCATATCCCCTTTTCCTGACCCTTTACTCAGGATGATAATTTTTACTGTATTCGCCGGTGTTATTGGCTGCCTCGTTGGCATCATACGAAATCAGGCAGAAAAATCCCGGCAACTGGAGACAGTGATAGCCGCCGAAAGAGACAAGCTGTTCAGAATCGTAGATGGTATGGCCGACGGCGTCATTATCACCGGCCCCGATTACAGGATACGATTTATGAACTCCAATATAGTGAAGGATTTTGGCGAGGGTACCGGTTTGACCTGCCACGAACACCTGAAAAAGATTGATACTCCATGCGAGAAGGACTGTAAAATACCGGAAGTCATAAACAATGGAGAGATTAGGAACTGGGAATGCCGGTTTCCAGACGGTAGAACCTATGAGATAGTGGCAGCTCCATACGTCGATTCCGACGGTACGGTATGTCAGATTTCTATATTCAGGAACATCACCAACTACCGTAAAAAAGTCTAGCTAGAAATCATCGGCTAATCTGGCTATAATCCATACCAAAACTATTCGGGCTTTTTGATGTATAATGCAGCGGGAAGAACCCTAACCGGAGCGAAGACATGGACCCCGAATGGATTTTGAGGATCATCCTTTTCGGTATCGTTCACTGGATTCTGGCCGGAATTTTAATCCATGATGTGGCCTACCGGAAGAGGGTGTTCGGGGGGCATAAGCCTCCATGGGTGATAGCTATACTGATAATTCCTTGTTTCGGCTCAATACTGTACCTGCTATTCCATCCTCAAATCCTGAATCCGGGTCATCGACCAGATGAGCATCCCGGTAATAAGAATGAGAAATGAGATGGTCGTTACTCTCTCCATGGGGATGGCTTTGGTTACATTTGAAGACGTGCCTTACAAGTCTATCACTGGTATAAAAAGTATTATGTAAAGCTCTGCGCCGTACCATATAATTCTGACTAGATGCTGTTAAACCACTTCTCTTTGAACGTTTCCATATATTCGTCATAAGGATAGGTACGGGCCACATCATCCTTCCTGAAGCTATACTTGTAGCCAGCACAGTAGTCCAGAAGTAGCTTATATGCCCAGTTCAATCTTTTCATAGTTTCGCTTTCGGCCTGGTCTTTGTCGACAACCTTATCAGGATGATGCCGTTTCGCCATATGCCGGTAGGCACTCTTTATCTCCTTGAGAGTAGCTGCCTCGCCAAGTCCCAGTAGCTTTCTTGCCTCTTCTATCTCGCTGAATTTCGCCATGTTCCCTGTCCTCGACCAGAGTAATACCTCAACATACCTCACCAGCTATGCTTTAACCGAGTTTGTCAATTAGACGGTGCAAGGGGACAGCTATCTGGTCTTCCTGTACATGAGGCGAGTAGCTGCTGTCAATCTGAACCAGCTTTGCCAGCGGCATTTTACAGGCAATAGCTACTGCCAGCTTGTCTACCGTACCGGTTACTATCTCCTCGGAGATTATCTGGGCCCCGATCAGGGTCCCGGTCTTGTCGTCGGCAACAAGTTTGTAACGGGCAGGTTTACCGTTAAACCTGTCCCGAAGACGAGGTGTATCAACGGTAACCGAAACGGCGTTTAAACCCTTTTCCCCGGCTTCTCTTTCGGTAAAGCCTACGGCCCCTATCTGGTGGCCGAATATCTTGGTTACGAAAGGCATCACCGTGCCTTCGTAAGTGAGCCGATTGCCCTGAGCTACATTTCTGCCGGCGATAAACCCGGTCCGAATAGCGTTACTGGCAAGTTGGTGGCGTCTCTTGGAGCCGGTAACCATGTCCCAGTTCTCCATACAATCACCAATGGCATAGATATCAGGGTTACTGGTTTGCAGATATTTGTTTACCACTATCGCCCCCGTCTCGCCTACATCCAGCCCCGCTTTACGAGCCAGACCTGCATTGGGCACGGCTCCGGTTCCAAAGATGATGAAATCCACAGTTAGTTCGCGGTCAGAGAGAATAACCTGCTTTTTACCTCCAGTGCCGGCTACGCTTTTAACATCGGCCGGCATAATCACTTCCACTCCGTTCTCCGCCAGAACGCTTTCCACCTTTTCTGCCATATCCTGGTCCAGGTTTGCCCGCAATATAGCCCGTCTGACCAGAAGGTAGACCTTGCTATATCCCCTGGATTTTAGAGCCGCGGCAATTTCCAGGCTGATGAAGCCACCGCCAATAATAGCTGCCTCGGTATACTGAGGAATGATACTCGTCAGAGCCATGCCATCCGCCACATCGGTGCTCAGAGTATATTCATTCTTTCCATCCAATCCTGGAAAGGAAGGAATGACAGGCGTGGAACCAAGAGCCAGAATGAGCTTATCATATCCATATTTTTTACCATTGGCGACCAGATATTTGTCCTGCCTGATAATGTCGGAAACCTCGGTATTCAAATGCATCTCTATATTTCGTTTCTCCCAGAACGACATACTACGAAAGCCGCGAGCCAACTCATCCCAGCTGGCGATATCCCCACTGATGACCAAGGGCATCTCGCACGGTGGAACGCCGAGTTCCACCCTTCGACTGAAAGTATCGATTTGCGCCTCGCTACCCATGCGGCTAATCTGGTTAGCTGCCGTAGCACCGGCATCCCCGGAACCGATGATGCAAATTTTCAATTGCTTTTCCCCCTTCTGCTATTTCTCTCACTTTTAATTAACAAAAACAGGGCTGTCCTAGTTTTTACTCGTTTCTTTATCTCTTGCTTTCAATTTTTCAACTCTAACCAGGATGTCATCCACCCTTCTGGATAGCGTCTGAACCTGCTGTCCCAGGGCTTTTACGGACACACTAACCCCCATCTCCCGGGATGAAGCGGAATCCAGTCCATAGTGATACACCGGCACCTGCGCTCCTACAACTTTACTTATTGCATAACCCGACCAGGAGTCCTGCATACAGCCGAAAGGCGAAGCTCTTTCTTCGGCTACCGCCTTGGCGAACTGGCCACAATTCTGGAATCCGCAGAGCCCGCAGTCCATCTTGGGCAACGCTTCATAAATTCTCTTTATCTTTTCCCTATTGCCATCTGCCATCGTTCCTGCCTCTTTTTCCTATCGCATGCTTTCAGCACTTTTTATAATATTATGGATTGGAGAAGCACCGGCAATCAGCCCAGCTTATCCGCTAACTCCCTTACCCCGTACGCTAGCGGGTCTATTCCCACGGCGGGCGAATAAGGGGACTCAAGCCGGGCTAACCTCGGCAACGGCACTTTCTCGGCTATAGCCAGGGCCAACTCGTTAATCAGACCCCTTATCATCTCCTCCGAAACGATTTGTGCTCCAACCAGGGCGCCGGACCGGCGTTCAGCGATGAGCTTGTAGTGAACGTGCTTACCGCCATAATGCGGGCGTGTGGTAGGATGACTAACCTTGACGGAGACAACATCCAATCCATTTTCCCGGGCAATCCTCTCGGTAAAACCTGCGGCACCTATTTGATAGCCAAAGATTTCAATGGTGAAGGTCATGAGCGTCCCCTCATAGGTCAAAGTATTTCCTGAAACCGAATTTTCACCGGCCACACTGCCGGTCCTGCCGGCGGTGGTAACCATGAGGCGGCGGGTCTTTGAGCCAGTGATACAGTCCCAGTTCTCTAGGCAGTCGCCAGCGGCATAGATATCGGGGTCACTTGTCTGAAGATACTGGTTTACCAGTATCCCACCCGTTTCTCCTATTTCAATGCCTGCTTTCCGGGCCAGCTCGACGTTAGGTCTGGCTCCGGTAGTCAGGAAGATAAGGTCTACTTCTAGTTCTCGGTCAGGGAGAATGACTCGTTTCCTTCCGGAATCGCTTTGTACACTGCTGATGCTGGCAGATGTAATTAGCTCCATGCCATTCTTTCGCATTGTCTTCTCAACCCTATCCGTCATATCCTTATCCAGGCCGGCTGGCAGGATATTCTCCAGCATGTCCATGAGGTAGACTTCCTTGTAGCCTCTGGCAATAAGAGCCAAAGTTAGCTCTACGCCGATTGCCCCCGCACCTATGACGGCAGCGCTGGTGTATTCCGGGATGATTTTATCCAGGGCTTTGCCATCAGCAATATTCGTGCTGAGAGTAAACTCATTTTGACCATCCAGTCCGGGGATTGGAGGGAT
>CAZPQB010000005.1:0-20128 GCA_964588605.1 uncultured Dehalococcoidaceae bacterium
GCGCCGACCTTTTTGAGTCCACCGCCGCCGAGAACATCGGCGCCATGATACTGGGCATTGCCGCTTATATCGCCACGGATAATATTGCCTGGATACTGTTCCCGCTCTGTGTCCGCGGGTTCGGTATGATAGCCAGCATGATAGGGCTGTTCTTCGTGAAGGCTAAAGAGAATGAGAACGCCATGAACGCCCTCAACCGCGGCTACTTCGTATCTATTGGTCTTTCTGTTATTGGTCTGGCTATTACCGTTTACTTCATGCTTGATAACTGGTGGCTGTTCGGCGCCGGCATAATTGGTATCATCGCCAGTGTCGTTATCGTATTCGTCACCCAGTATTACACCGAGTCTCGCTACCGACCGGTACAGGAGATTGCGGAAGCATCCAAGACCGGCCCGGCTACCAATATTATCATGGGCATGTCCGTGGGATTCTCAACTACCTTTGCTACCGCTCTTATCATCGGGATAGCTCTCCTGCTCTCTTTCTGGATGGGTGACCAGAGCGGCGTCCACGGCGCCGGTGCCTTCGGTACAGCGGTAGCTACCATGGGTATGCTGATGACCTGTCCTTATGTACTTTCGATGGATACCTTCGGTCCCATCACCGATAACGCCAACGGTATCAACGAAATGGCCGGTGCCGGACCTGAAATTCGCAAAATAACAGACCGCCTGGATGCCGTCGGTAATACCACCAAGGCCCTGACCAAAGGCTATGCCATGGTATCTGCCGGTCTGGCTGCTTTCCTCCTCTTTCAGGCTTATCTGGATAGAGTTTCCTTCATCAAATTCGGCGAGAGCGGCCTGTATAATGTCGTTAATATCGCGCGTATTGAGGTCTTCGTCGGTGCGCTTCTCGCCGTTATGATTGTCTACCTCTTCAGCGCCTGGGCTATCAAGGCTGTCGGCAGAACAGCATCTAAAATTATCGAAGAAGTACGCCGCCAGTTCAAGGCCGACCCCGAGATTCTGAACCCTAAAGACCCGGAGCATCCCCACCAGCCGGACTACGGTAAGGCTGTTGACATCACCACCCGCGCCGGTCTCAGGGAGATGATTGCTCCCGGTCTTTTGCCTGTCCTCGGACCAATCGTCATCGGCGTCATCTTCCGCTTTATTCCAGGCTATGATGCCGCCATGGTTGTGGCGGCGGTGTTGATGGTAGGTACCATCGGCGGTATTATGATGGCATCCTTCATGAACAACGGCGGTGGTGCCTGGGATAATGCCAAGAAGATGATTGAGGATGGACAGCTTAAAGATGAGAACGGCGAAGTTCTGGGCAAAAAGACTTTTGCCCACCAGGCAGCAGTCGTCGGTGATACTGTCGGCGACCCGCTCAAGGATACCGCCGGGCCTTCGCTGCACGTTCTGGTAAAGCTCCTGGCCACCATAACTCTGGTGATGTGCCCGCTGTTCATAACTATGGGCTAGAGACTCTACAAAAGAGGAGGGGCATGATTTACCAGGGTCATGCCCCTTTCATATTTAAGGCTACACCCCTTTTATGACCTTAAAGATATGCTTCGGTCAGGCTTAGTCACCAATACCCAATAAAATCGATGTTAACTTGCATGTAGACTCATAAGATTTCTTAATAAATTCAATCATATCAAAAGTGTCACCGTCTAAACTAATCTTCCCGTCTTCGACTAAACCATATTCATCATCAATAACTGGAAACTCAACAATGGTATCTTGTGGAAGTTTTTCTTTATCTCTAAAACTAATAAAAATGATAATACCGTTTCTTAATTGTTCTAGCTCCGATTTTATGTCTAGAAATTTTTTATCTCTAGCCCCTAGCTTTTCAAGGGTAGATAATATCAAGTCGAATTTTTTATCGTTTAGACCACCAATGTCCTGACCTAACCTTAAAGTTTCTCTGGAGTGTAAACCTATAAAATCAAGTAATATTCTGCCGTTAATTAGAAAATCTTTCCAGCATTTTCTTACTTCAATAGTATCCATCTGGAAAGTTGCTCCTTTTCCGCTAGGTTTAAAGGATTTCAATAATTGTTCATATGCCTGATAGAATAATCCATAAGTATTTATAAAAAGTTCGTGATGTCTTTCAGACAGTTTTGATTTATTAACTAATTTTTTCGCAGCTTTTCTGTATTTGTCTGTTTCTTGACCTCCAATAATCATTGCAAGTCTGACATTAGGAATAGGATGATAAATTTTGTCAGCACTCATTGTAAAAGCCCCTTTAAAAAATAAAGGCTCTCCATCTGTTCCCCTTTTCTTATAACAGCATTCTTCATATAACCTTCCAGAACCGCATGGACACAAAGGTAAACCTTTTTTAGCCATTTTTACACTACCCTATTTGTAACAATAGTTCATTTTGATGTCCTATTTCTGAAGTTTTATTTCAGGAAAGGGTTCGCCCGCTTTTCCGTACTGATAGTCGAATCCGGGCCATGACCGGGATGGACGATGGTCTCCGGGGGAAGGGTGAGTAGCTTTGTCTTTATGCCGGTGATGAGGGCAGCGCCATCGCTGTCTATCAAGTCATAACGGCCGATGCCGTAGTTGAAGAGGGTGTCCCCCGTAAAGACATGCCCTTCGCCGTAAATGCTGATGCCGCAGGGGGTATGCCCCGGCGTGTGGAGGACGGTGAAATGAAGGTCACCAATATCAATACTGTCGCCTTCTTTGAGGATACGCTCGACTTTGGGGGCTCCTTCATAGGGAGGCTCATAGATGTAGCTCGGCGACTGCGGCAGGTATCGAGCGCATTCGGCATGGGCGGCTAGCTCGGCGCCGGTGGCTTTTTTAACCTGTGCGGCGGCGCCAACGTGGTCGGGATGGCGGTGGGTCAGCACGATGAGTTTTATATCCAGCCCCAGTTTTCGTACGGTTTGCAGAATGTCTCTGGCATCCGCTCCGGGGTCAATTATCATACCTTCTTTTGTCTTCTCAGAGCCGATGATATAGCAGTTGCTGGCAATCGGCCCTACCACCAGTTTCCTGACTATCAAGTTAGCCTCCATTTAAAGCGATATCTTATTAAACAGTATACCCGAACCATGGCTATTTTTCACTTTCCCAAAGACTCCCTTACCTCTTGTCTTTTCCTGATATGTTGCACTTGCTTTATTTTCGCTTCATACGCTAAACTGGTAATAGCAACCTCACCATAGATAAGGCTAGGTAGGGAACCAAGTTTGGCCGAGATTCGCCCGTTTCGCGGTGTCCATTACAATCAATCGCTGGTTAAAGACCCGGCGCAGGTTCTCTGTCCCCCCTATGATATTATAACCCCACAATTACAACATCAGCTTTACCGTCAAAACGAAGCCAACTTCGTCCGCGTGGAGTTCGGACGAGAGTTCCCACAGGATACAGAAACAGATAACAGGTATACTCGTGCCCTGGATACTGCGGTAAAATGGCTGGAGCAGGGAATTCTTAAGGTTGATGGAGAGCCGTCCATTTATATACACGACCATAATTTCACGTACCAGGGTAAAAAATACCGCCGTCGCAGCATCACCTGCCTGGTTAAACTGGAAGAATGGAGCAAAATGATCGTCCGACCTCATGAGGGCACGTTATCCGAGCCCAGGGGTGACCGCCTGAGCATGTTATGGACGCTCCAGGCGAATACCAGCCCGATTTTGGCTCTATATGAAGACCCCAAGGGAAGGGTTTCATCAATGCTGGAAGCACAGGATCATGTAGAGCCAGTGATAAGCGCCCGGGTAGACAGCGGGGAAACTCATCACCTGTGGGCTGTTAAAGACGCTGGTACTGTGAGTCAGATTTGTGGCTACCTCAAACCACAGCCTATTTATATTGCTGATGGACATCACCGCTATGAAAGTGCCCTCGCCTATCAGCGTGAAAGGAGCATTGGCCGTGCATCAGAACCGGGGCAGGAGCCATACGACTTCGTGATGATGACGCTGGTGGATTTCTCTGACCCCGGCCTTGTTATCCTGCCGGCTCATCGACTTATTCGAGGTTTATCAAAATCAACACTGGACGCCTTAACGCCCGGACTGGAAACATTCTTTTCCGTAGAACAAATGCCTCTAAACAGGGCTGATACACGAGACCAGATAGACGATTTATTATCTGATGAGTCAGGTAAAGTGAAGCTCATATTGTGCGGTCTGGTAAAAGACAGGCTTCTGGTGTTGGAATTACGCGATTATAGCCTTGTACGTCAGATGATACCGTACTTTCACTCGGAAATATATCAGAAACTGGATGTTAGCATTGTCGACCATGTCATACTGGAAGAGATAATGGGAATGACGCAGGATAGCTCAGCGATTTCGCTTGACTACAGCTATGATGCGCTGGATGCCATTAATGTGGTGCAGGAAGAGGAATACCAGCTGGCTTTTATCGTCAGTCCGGTGAGACCTGACGTGATAAAAGCCGTTGCCGATAGCGGCGACCGTATGCCCCGAAAATCAACCTACTTCTATCCTAAATCGCCGGCGGGGCTGGTTTTTTATCGGTTCGCGGAGGCATAATCGCCTGTCATTGAAAAGTCTACTTTCCCCGTCTTTAGGTAATTCCACCAATGAAAGATAATACACCGGAAAATTGACGCTTAGCTAGGCTTATGATAGTATAAATATAGTTATCGGACGGGGTTAATACCCCGGAAATCTGTTTAGGGGATCCCCCTTTGGGAATTATTTTCAACCTCAGGAGAGGGAGTCGTGCTGGTTGAGGAAGAGTTAGCTGAATTCATACCCGAGAAAGATACTATTCTCACTATTGGCGTCTTTGACGGGGTGCACCTGGGACATAAGCTGCTGATTTCGAAGCTGCTGGAGCAGGCACGACATGATGATTTGCTATCTGGAGTGGTGACATTTCGCCAGCACCCTGAAGATTTACTATCGTCACAGCCTAAGCTTCCTTTTCTTACCGATATGGAAGCAAGAATCAGCCTCCTTAAGAACGAAGGTGTCGATATCGTCGTACCTCTATCATTCACCTCGGAGCTGGCACGGCTCGGCGCCCGCCAGTTTGTCGGTTTGTTACAGAAATACCTCAGAATGCGAGGGATGGTTATCGGCTCGGACTTCGCCCTCGGCAGGGCAAGGGAAGGCGATACCGTTACTCTACAGAGACTGGGCGAGGATATGAATTTCGGTGTAACCGTGGTACCGCCCCTGCTTATTGACGGCGAAGTGGTCAGCAGTACCACCATACGAAAAGCCCTGGCTAACGGAGACATGAAGAAATTTCACCAGCTTAGCGGCAACTCTTTCCGTCTCCGTGGCAACGTGGCCCCCGGGTCCGGTCGCGGCGAGGGTTTGGGCTTCCCTACCGCTAACCTTGATATCAGCCCGGGACAGGCTTTACCCCCTGATGGCGTATATGCCAGCTGGGCCCATATTAACGGGAAAACCTATCAATCAATGACCAATATTGGCAAGTGTCCTACCTTCGGTGTCTGTGAGCGTACTGTTGAGGCTTATCTTGTTGATTATACCGGTGACCTGTATGGTCGTGAGCTACAAATCGACCTGGTCGACAGGCTCCGCGACGAAAGAAAATTCGCTTCCTTGGATGAGCTGAAGATGCAGGTCACCGAAGACATTAAAAATGGAAGGAATATTCTTAAATCCACGGGTGTCGACTAGACATGGAAAAGGGTTCATCCATAAAAAGCCAGGATATTAATTACCTGCTCAATAGAGGGGTCGCCGAGATTATCGTCGAGGAGGAGATGATAAATTTACTCCGTTCCGGCAGGAAATTACGCCTGAAAGAGGGGTTTGACCCCAGCGCTCCTGACATTCATCTGGGACATATGGTAACGCTGAAAAAGCTGCGTCAGTTTCAGGAACTGGGGCACCAGATCGTGCTCATCGTGGCCGACTGGACGGCACAGATAGGTGACCCCAGCGGTGTCTCGGTGACGCGGCGGATGCTTTCGGCGGAAGAGGTACGGGAGAACGCCGAGACGTACATGAAGCAGTTCTTCAAGATTGTTGACAAGGAAAAAACGGAGGTAAGATGGCAGAGCGAGTGGTTCGGCAGGTTCGACCTCGCCGATGTTATCCGGCTGACCAGTAAGTTCACCGTTGCCCAGTTTCTGGCCAGAGATGACTTTAACAAGAGATATAACGAGGGGCGGCCAATCGCCATAACGGAGTTGCTCTATCCTCTATTGCAGGCTTATGACTCCGTAGCTATACAGGCCGATGTGGAGTTCGGCGGCACCGACCAGAAGTTTAACTTCCTGGTAGGCCGCGAGCTTCAGTCAATGATGGGACAGCACCCGCAGCAGTGCTTCATGATGCCGTTGCTGGTGGGAACTGATGGGAGTCAGAAGATGAGCAAAAGCCTGGGTAACTACATCGGCGTTGACGAACCGCCCGGAGATATATACGGCAAGACGATGTCTATCCCGGACGACCTCATCCTTCAGTACTTCGAACTGGTGACCGACGTGCCGGACGAGGAGCTTGCTGAATTCAGAAAGCAGCTTGATGATGAGAGCTTTAACCCGATGACGCTAAAAAAACGCCTGGCCAGAGAGCTGGTAACGCAGCTTCACGGCGAGAAAGAGGCCGCCGAAGCTGAGCAGCAATTTGAAAAGGTCGTTCAAAAAAAGGAAATGCCGGTGGATATAGAAGCACGTCACATATCATTTAGTACTCTTCGTTATTCTACTGGAGAAATAAACGTTAGTAAGTTGCTAACTGCAACTGGTGCGACTGCTAGCACTAGTGAAGCTAGCCGTCTTATTAATCAAGGGGCGGTGGAAATAGATGGGCAGAAAGTAACTAAGTATTTATTCGCAGTTCCAAATACAAGTATTATCAAGATTGGCAAACTCCGCTATTTCAAGATAATTAATACTGATAAATAGAATCAAGAGGGAGACAAGTATGGAACAACTGCGCATCCCCGGACCTACACCTTGCCCGCCAGAAGTATTGAAGGCTATGGGCTGGCCGATGATAAATCACCGTGGGCCCGAGTACAAAAAAATGCTCGAAGACGTAACCGATAAAATGAAGCAGGTATTCCAGACCAAAAATGACCTGCTGATACTTACCGGCTCCGGCACCGGCGGCCTGGAAGCAGCCGCTGTCAATATACTATCGCCCGGAGATAAGGTGCTGTCCGTCTCCATAGGTGTTTTTGGCGACCGCTGGGCCAGTATCGCAGAGCAGTTCGGTGCCGAAGTAATACATCTCAACGTGGAGTGGGGTAAAGCCGCCGACCCCGCCGAGGTCCTCGAGGCTATCCAGGCTAATCCTGATGTCAAGGCGGTTTTTGTCACCCATAACGAGACTTCCACCGGTGTCACCAATGACCTGGGCGCCATAAGCAAGGTGGTCAAAGAGGCCGGCAAACTGCTGGTTGTCGACGCTATCAGCAGCCTCTCATCAATCGACCTTCCAGTCGACAAGTGGGGCTGTGATGTCGTCATCACGGGCTCTCAAAAGGGGTGGATGGTTCCCCCCGGGCTGGCCATGGTCAGCGTCAGTGCGGAGGCCTGGAAAGCCCATGCTGAAGCCAAGATGCCTCATTTCTACTGGGATTTCACCAGGGCTAAAACATTTCTGGAAAAAGGACAGAATCCGTGGACGCCGGCTGTTTCCATTATATATGCCCTGACGATTTCGCTTGATATGATACTCAAAGAAGGTATAAAAAATACCTTTGCCAGACATACCCGCATTGGCCAGGTGACCCGTGACGGATTGAAGGCGATGGGTCTGCCCCTGTTTGCCGAAGAGAACCATGCCTCCAATACCGTCACCTCCGTAGCCGTCCCGGATGGACTGGATGTCAAGAAATTACGTCAAATCATGCAGTCTGATTATAAGATTGTGCTGGCTGGTGGCCAGCAGCGACTCGATGGTAAAATATTCCGTATAGGCCACCTGGGATGGGTAAGTGAAGGCGACATTGAAAGTGTGCTGTCAGCCCTGAGAGCAACCCTGCCCAGAGTAGGCTTCAGGGGATTAAAATAGTAAGGATAACATTATGCCAGATGAACCCATGAAAGTACTGGTAACTGATTCCATTTCTGAAGAAGGTATAGCCATTCTGCGTGACCTGGCACAGGTGGATGTCAGAAATAAACTTACACCAGAAGAAATTCTGTCTATCATCGGCGATTATGAAGCCTTAATGGTACGCAGTCAGACCAAGGTCACCGCTGATATTATCGAAGCCGGTAAAAAGCTGCAGGTTATCGCTCGTGCCGGCGTCGGTATTGACAATGTAGATGTTGAAGCAGCTACCAGGTGCGGCGTGCTTGTGGTGAATGCTCCTACGGGTAATACCGTCTCGGCGGCGGAACATGCTATGGCCCTGATACTGGCAGCCGCTCGGAACGTTCCACAGGCGAATGTCTCCCTGAAGTCAGGCGAATGGCGCCGGAATGAATTCATGGGTACTGAGCTAAGGGGTAAAACTCTGGGTATCATCGGCCTGGGCAATGTCGGTTCAGAAGTCGCCAAACGTGCACAGGGCTTCGAGATGAAGCTTCTGGGTAATGACCCCCTGGTCTCCGAGGAATACGCCAGAAAAATCCAGGTGGAACTGGTTGACTTGAACCGTTTACTCAAAGAATCGGATTTTATTACGCTCCATCTCCCGCTGAATGATAAAACCAGAAAAATTATTGGCACCAAGGAACTGGAACTGGTCAAGCCAACGGCTCGCATTATGAACTGCGCCCGCGGCGGTCTTATCGATGAAGAAGCCCTGGTAAAGGCGATAAAAGAGAAGAGAGTTGCCGGCGCTGCTATAGATGTCTTCGAGAATGAGCCGGTAACCGAGAGCATTCTTTTCAATGAAGACAATATCATCGTCACCCCCCACCTGGGAGCTTCCACAACCGAGGCACAGATACTGGCTGCCAGAGATGTTGCCGAACAGATTGCTGATGTCTTTAGAGGGCTACCGGCCAGGTCGGCAGTCAATGTCCCCTATATACCTTCAGAAACAATGACGGCACTGGCACCTTTCATGGGACTGGCTTCTACTTTATGTAAAATAGTTTACCGGCTGTCCGAGGGACAGGCCAAAAACATCCGTATTAAGTACGAAGGTGATATTGCCAATTATGACACCAATGCCCTCAAGGCAGCTATTATCGGTGGGCTGCTGGAAGGCACCAGCGAGGAAAGGGTAAACCTGGTAAACTGCAACCTGGTAGCCGCCAAGCGCGGCCTGACTATTGTCGAGGAAAAGGAGGCTACCTGTGAGAACTATGCCAGCCTTCTTACTGTGGAAATGAAAACTAACTGGGGAATCTTTGCTGTCGCCGGTACCGTTATGCACGATGAGCTGCACATCGTGCGTATTAATGAATACTGGCTGGATATCGTGCCGACGCCGGGCTCATTCTTCCTGTTCAGTGACCATCTGGACCGCCCCGGGTTCATCGGGGCTATCGGCCAGATAACCGGTAACGCCGATATTAATATCAGCTCCATGCATTTAGGGCGCCTCAAGCCGAGAGGTCAGGCCCTGCTTGTATTGACCCTGGATGAACCCTTACCTGAGGAACAGCAGCAGCAGATACTAGCCATACCGGATGTCTATAACGTCAAACAGGTAGAGCTCTAACTGGTCAATAAAACTTCCGCTGTCTTCATTTCATCCCGGGTTTATTATTCTGTATATTATACCAAGTACCCCCTACAAAATCGTTAACCGATGTCATATCACAAATTGACTTGGCATATTGGCGGTGTTATCATAATTCAGAGAATGCTTTATTATTGTAAATGCGGCTGGTATGGGGTGGTGAAATGTCATCACTGAGCGAGCTTTATCAGCAGGTGGCACAGTGCCAGAAGTGTGAAATAGCCAGATTCCGCACCAAGGTGGTGCCGGGTGAGGGGGCGGAAGATGCCGATATTATGTTTATTGGTGAAGCGCCCGGCTGGCATGAAGACCAGCAGGGACGCCCTTTCGTCGGTCCGGCCGGCCAGTTCCTGGATAGGCTTCTGGCATCCATCAATCTAAATCGTCAGCAGGTATATATCGCCAATGTCATCAAGTGCCGCCCGACGGGGAACCGTGACCCTTTACCCGTTGAAATCAGTAATTGCCGCCAGTGGCTTGAACGCCAGATTGAAATCATTAAACCCAGGATGATTGTTACCCTGGGACGTTATTCGATGGCAAGGTACTTCCCGGGTAAAAGCATCAGTAAAATTCATGGCACGGCTAAAAAACAGGATAATGTTATCTACTACGCCATGTATCATCCGGCGGCAGCTCTTCATCAACAGAGTCTCAAGCAAGCCATAGAGTCTGATATGCTCAAGATTCCTGCGCTCCTTGCCGAAGCCAGCAACGTTCAGGAGACAAAGCCTCAACCACAGCAGCTGAGCATGTTTGAGGTTTAAGAATATGGTCAAGCCAAAGTTAAAGATAATCCCCCTGGGCGGGCTGGGTGAAATCGGCAAGAATATGATGGTGCTGGAATACGACGATGATATCATCATCATTGATTGCGGCCTCATGTTTCCCGAAGAAGACATGCTCGGCATTGACTTGGTTATCCCGGATTTAAGTTATGTTGTGGAGAATCGGGATAAAGTAAGGGGCATCGTCGTCACCCACGGCCACGAAGACCATATCGGTGCCCTGCCCTATCTGCTGCCACAGCTTGATAACGTGCCCATATACTCAACCAAGCTTACTCAAGGCCTTATCAGTGTCAAACTTAAAGAGAGAAGGACGCGTGAGGGGGTTAATCTCAAGGTTCTGGCAACCGGCAAGGAAATCACCCTCGGGAAGTTTAAAGTGGAGCTTTTCCCTGTCTGCCATAGCATTCCCGACGCCACAGGCGTAATCATCACTACCCCCGAGGGAATAATTATTCACAGCGGTGATTTCAAGATAGACTACACACCGGTCAGTGGCAAAGGGACCGACCTGTCCCGCCTGGCTCAACTGGGCGCTCAGGGTGTTTTACTCCTGCTTTCAGATTCCACTTATGCCGAGCTTCCCGGATATACTCCTTCAGAGCAGGTAGTCGGCGAGTCCCTGGAGCACGTTATCGCTAATGCACCCGGCAGGGTAATCGTGACCACGTTCTCCTCACTGGTATCCCGCGTTCAGCAGGTTATTGACGCGGCGGCAAAATACCAGCGGCGTGTCTTTATCGTCGGCCGCAGTATGTCCGATACGGTTCATATGGCCCTGGAACTGGGCTATCTCAATGCCCCGGTAGGTATACTGGGGCGTATAGATGAAGTAAAGGGACTGCCCAATAACAAGATAGTCATGGTTACTACCGGCAGTCAGGGCGAGCCGACTTCAGCGTTGGTAAGGATGGCTAACCGTGACCATCGTCACGTACACATACAACGCGGCGACACGATAGTTTTTTCGGCGACGCCCGTACCGGGGAATGAATCACTGGTCAACAGGACTGTGGACAGTATTTTTAAGCAGGGAGCGCAGGTGATGTATGATGAGATGGGGAAGGTACATGTCCACGGGCACGGCAGCCAGGAAGAACTGAAACTTCTGTTGAACCTGGTTAAACCAAAATTCTTCGTACCTATCCACGGTGAATACCGCCATCTGAGCCTTCATGCCCGCCTGGCGGAATCAGTAGGTATTGCCAAAGATAATATTTTTGTTCTGGAAGACGGAGACGTTCTCGAGCTCACTTCACAGACAGCCAGGGTAACCGGCAAGGTTGGGTCGGGCCATGTCTATGTCGATGGACTGAGTGTCGGCGATGTTGACGGTGTTGTGCTCCGTACACGGAGAATGCTGTCAAGAGACGGAATTGTCGTTGTTATTATTGCCGTTAACCGGCAGTCCGGCAAACTCGTAGGACGTCCCGATATCGTCACCCGGGGTTTCGTTGATACCAGAGAGTTCAAAGACATGATGAATGAGAGCCGCGAGCTACTGGCCAAGACGCTTGACCACAGCGGTGGCCGTGTCGCCGAGTGGAGCTTCATCAATACCAAAGTCAGGGATACACTGGAAAAATTCTATTATCAGCGAACCAAGCGCCGACCCATGATTCTTCCCTTTATGGTAAAAGTATAAACGGGTCTGCAATATCATAGAGGACTATATGGCCAGAAAAAAAGCTGCTAGAAAGCCTGATATAAATCAGAAGCCCATGTCCAGGAGGGGAACCCAGGGGAAGTCAGGGTTGAGTCAGTTCTTCCATGTCATAATTGCAACACCAGTACGGCAGCTTATTCTTACAATTATCATAGTAGTCTTGCTCGCTGTATTCTGGGACAATATAAAAGAAGCCTTTGGAAGTCTCATTGAGTTTACAGGCCTGGGACTCGTCTTTATTATTGCGGCTATCATCACCCTGATAGTAATGATATGGCGGCGTAAAGTTTTATCGTTCCTTTTGAGCTGGCACCGGTGGCTGGGCGGTATCGCCTTTATTCTGGCTATCTGGGGAATCCTGGCTTTTTCTCCTGTAAGCGAAGCCTTTCCACGCAGTCTGGGCGGTAGCTTCGGCCGGGAAATAATCGCTTTTCCAGCCTCAAGCTTTATTGGTGCGCTGCGTATAGTGGCGCTGATTATCATAGGCATTTTCCTTTTAGCGCCGACAGCCAGCTTCCGTGCCCTTATCAGGTTTTTCGGCTGGCTGGGAGAGCAGTTCAAGCGACGGCCGGCTTCTGAGAGACCTGTAAGGGAAACGCAGCCTGCTTCCAGCGTTGTTCCCCCCAGGCATCTTACCGCGGAAAAGCCGCCGCTACCAGAGGAAATGTCCCAGCCTTTAGTGGCACCTGAGGTAGCCGCTTCCAGGGCAGCTCTAGAAGCCCTGGCGGAGAAAGCGGCGGCCATGAAGCCTGCCATTGCCTCGCCCGACAAAGACCTGAGGCAGGTAGCCGAGGATGTATGGAAAAAATACGGACAGGCACCGGGACTGGTAGTTGTTGACGGCTGGAAGTTGCCGCCTATTGATATTCTGGATGTGTCTCCTGAAGTCGAGTTCAGTCAGGCCGATAACGTACAGAGAGCCAGGCTGATTGAGGATGCTCTCGCCAGCTATGGAGTTGATGCCAAGGTCGTGCAGATAAATGCCGGCCCGACGGTTACCCAGTTCGGCGTGGAGCCGGGCTGGGACAGGAAATTCAAGGAGGTAAAAACAAGAGACGGCCAGGGTAATGTGCAGGTGAGCTTGGAAGAGGTATCCAAGACCAGGGTTAAGGTGGAAAGGATTACCTCTCTGTCCAATGACATGGCCCTGGCACTGGCGGCGCCCAGCATCAGGATAGAGGCCCCGGTCCCGGGCAAGTCTATCGTCGGCATTGAGGTCCCCAATACCACTTCCGATATGGTAAGTCTGCGTGGCGTGGTTGAGACCAGCGTATTTCAGAAGCTGATTAGTAGGTCAAAGCTGTCTCTGGCACTGGGTAAGGGTGCCGGCGGCGAGGCTGTGGCTTCTGACCTTACCAGAATGCCCCATCTCCTTATTGCCGGGGCTACCGGTAGCGGCAAGACGGTCTGCCTTAACACTATTATCTGCTGTCTGCTGCTCCACAATACGCCCAATGATGTCCGCTTAATTCTGGTTGACCCTAAAAGAGTTGAGCTTACCCAGTACAACAGCGTTCCTCACCTGGCAACACCGGTTATTGTAGATACCAGTAAAGCCCTGAATGCTTTACGCTGGCTAAGCCAGGAGATGGATAAACGTTACCAGAAACTGGCTTCAGCCGGGGCCCGTCATATAGAGGGTTACAATAAAATCAGGCAGGGTGATGAGAAGCTGCCGTATTTGATTCTGGTTATTGATGAGCTGGCTGATTTAATGATGGCCGGATTTGACGAGGTGGAAAGTAATTTATGCAGGTTGGCCCAGCTCGCCCGGGCCACTGGTATCCATCTAGTCGTGGCTACGCAACGGCCATCCGTAGACGTGGTAACTGGTTTGATTAAGGCAAATTTCCCCACACGTATCAGTTTCGCGGTTACATCTCAAGTGGATTCACGCACCATCCTGGATGGTGCTGGCGCCGAGAAATTATTGGGCAGGGGCGATATGCTTTTCATGCCCACCGAGGCCGCCAAGCCCAAGCGCCTGCAGGGTTGCTTTCTCTCCGATACCGAGATAGAGAGACTCGTTTACTTCTGGGGCAGCCAGCGTAAGGAAGATGCCGACAGGCTCAGGATGGAGACACTGGTCGCGGTTACGCCTGCCGGCACTATCGGCGGGCACCCCAGAGACCCGCTACTGGAGCAGGCCAAGGAACTGGCCAAGCAAGCCAATATCTCCACGTCATTCCTCCAGAGGCGTCTGCACATCGGCTACCCCAGGGCAGCCCGCCTTATGGAGCAGCTTGAGGCCGAGATAGGGAGGGGTGAAGGGGAAGAATATACTGATAATAATGAATCTTAATCAAATGAATTACCTGTGTGGGCGTATTTTATGGGTATTATTTTTAGCGTAATTCGGACAGTGTCGCACACTATCCTGGATGCTATAGCCTGGCTTATTCAAGACGGACTCAGGATAACAGGATGCCATATATCACTTAATATCGCTAATAATACCCTGGCTTTCCCCAAATAAGGAGGTACGATATGTATGACAAAATCCTTGTTCCACTGGATGGCTCGGAATTGGCTGAAGTAACTCTGTGGTACGGGGCCAGACTGGCCGGTAGACTGCATTCCACCCTTACGCTTGTCTATGTCACACCCTCCGATGAGTTGACGTCTCCATATATGTACGAATGTTATCTCAAGGACACGGTCGGCAGGCTCAAGGCAGATGCTAAAAAATATGCGAAGGAAACAGGGGGCGGCGATATCACGGTAGATTATAAGATACTTAAGGGTGACCCTGCCGAAGAGATAGTCGACTACGCTGATAAAGCCAAAAACGATCTTATCATCCTGTCCACTCAGGGAAAATCCGGTATAAAACGCTGGGCAATGGGAAATGTGGCCAACAAAGTATTGAGGGCTACACGTAAGCAGGTACTCCTTATAAGGGCCAAGGGTACCAAACCAGATGTATATAAAGAAAAATTGGTTAAGGTACTCGTACCTGTTGACGGCTCCAGAGAAAGTGAATCAATATTAAGATTCATTACGTATCTGGCTGTTGAGCTTAAATTGGAGCTAACCCTTTTACATCTTTGGGCCGGTGACCCTTCGGAGTACCTCACTATGGAAATTATTAAACAAAAAGAGAAATCAAAAAAACAGCAAAAGGCCTATGTTGACAGACTTGGTAACAGGTTAAAAGCCAAGGGTTTGAACGTCAAGGCTGTTTTCCAAGAGGTCTGGCAGGGCCATGAGGCCGAGGAGATAATAGACCTGGCGGAGGAAGGAAAATACAGTCTGGTAGCCATGGCCACACATGGCAGGTCCGGGGTGGGACGCTGGATTTTCGGGAGCAATGCGGATAAAGTCCTCAACGAGGGCAGCACTCCTCTTCTGCTGGTCAGGCCAATTAAAGGGAAGAAAAAAGCGGCTCAGAGTAGCGAATAAGGTATAACCTGTTTAGTTATTTATAGTTGCTAACTTGTTTGTTATAAACTTATCTTCCTTGATACTACTACTCCTTTTTCCCTTTTATTGAATCTATATGCACAGCGACCGCCCAACCAATATACCAAGATATACTGGCCGCAAAAGCAGCGATTGCCAGTAACAGCCAGGTTGATGCCTCCAGACCAAGGGAAGTATTCGCAGCATCAGCAATGATTCCAAGTATAGCGAATATAAGCCCCAGAATCCAACAACCACCACCCCACATCGTCCACATGTTCCCCCTACCCACTATCCATTCATGGTTCCTCCAACTATCACCCATAAAATTCACCTCCCTGTTTTTAAGTTTCTTTATTAACGCATATTATGTTAACACTTGTCAATAGGATAGAGGGTTAGTGTATAAGATTTAACAGCTCTGGTTTTACCTCCATTACCAAATATACCCACCAGTCAGCCCGAATAACCAGAACACAACGGTCACTATGCCCGCGGCGAGTAAAGCTCCGGTGGCTACCTGCGCCGGTGAATGAAGCTTCATTTCTATCCTCGCCCAGCCCACCAGTGGTACCAGTAATGCCGTCAAGGCTACAATAGCACCGTATACAATAATCAGAATGATTACCGAGGCTGTGACGAAAGCAGTGTGCAGGCTTATTTTCCATGAGAGATTTATCGCCATAAAAATGACTATCGCCGCCAGTCCGGATACGAATGTTGCTATCAATAGCTTCGGCGCTTCCAGAATAATCAGGACGATACAGCTGACAATGGCGCAGCCGATTGCCAGCACGTATATTCTGTTCCTCTGATGGCGGAGATTTATGAAGATGCCATCAATCTCCTTGTTGTGAACCAGATAGACTACGAATGTAAAAACCGGCAGTACACTGATCACTACGGAAATCAATGACCATTTTATAGCGTCGGTAAAACCCGCAGAAGATTCAAATGAAAGTAATACTATTATACTGAAGCTCACCAGAAAGGGATTCAGTATGTTTGAGGTTAGCTTAGCAAGTCTTTGTATCATTGTTCATCAGGCGATATATTATACTAACCCATAAAGTGTGTTTTGCCAAGAATGAGCGGACTCTGTAAAGGGAAGCGTTCGCTGTCTTCAATTCCCGACCACACCGCCCTGATATTTGTGGAGATGTCCTCTGGCTTACTTCCTAGCTTCAGCAGTCAACTAGAATCGCATCTCGATACGGTAGAAAGCCTCGGCAAGTTCAAAGTCCTCTCCCTCCGCCATTTCCCTGGCCCGCCCTTTCATTCGTTCTCTCATTTCCTGAGGTATGTCACCTACCTGGCTCTTATGGCAGCCGAGGGCTTTCATTTTGATTTCCCAGGTATCGGTGATGTCGGAGCGGAAGTTGGCATTGTCCTCAGCCCAGAGCCATACCTCCTTTACCTTATGAGGTTGAAGCCCTTCATCCAGTAATTCAGGATAGGAAAGATGGTCTCTGGCGTAGGGGAAAACGGCATCCAGTACCACCTGTCCGGTGATGCGGTGGTCCCGATGCCACATATAACGTCGATATGGACTTGCCGTTACCACTATTTCCGGCCGGTAACGGCGTATCAAACGTACCAGCGCTTTCCTGAATTCGTGCGTATCTTCAAGTGCCTGGTCCGGATAGCCCAGGAACTCTACCTTACTGACGCCCAATAACCTGGCCGCCGCTAGCTGTTCCTGCTCGCGGATTTCCGCCAGTTTCTCCGGCTTCATATTCATATCGCTGGTGCCTTTATCGCCATTGGTGCATACCACGTAGACGACCTTTCTACCTTCCCTCGTCAGCTTTAGTACGGTTCCGGCAACGCCGAATTCGGCATCATCCGGATGTGGCGTAACCACCATCATATAAGTCCCATAATTCATAAAACAGGCAACCTCTTGATAAAGGGTGGACATTATTCATTGTATACCATTCCCCAAGCTGATACAATTGAAGCTAGAGGATACGGTTGCCAATATGACTGATTCCCCTTATATCATCAGGAATTACCAGCCCACCGATTTCGATGACTATGTCCTGTTGTGTCGGGAAGCTGAAAACATGAGGCCGTCTGGACACCCTGTTTCACCACAAATCGTTGCTGAGTGGTTGAATTGGCCGGAATATTCCGCTGAAAAGGATTTATTTATCGTCGAAATAAACGGCGATATCATCGGCTGTCTGGACTTGAGACCGGAACCGGGTATCGGTCGTGTTATTCTTGATGGCTACCTGCGCCCCGGGCACCGGAGGAAAGGTCTGGCCAGGGAGCTCCTCGCTCGTGCCATGAAACGTGCCCGGGAACTAGGAGCTAAAGTAGCTCATGTAAACATACCGGAGGACAATGAGGTTGCTAAAAATGTGCTGTCCAGGCTGGGTTTCAATCGCGTCAAGCGCTTTCATAAGCTTAAGCTGGATATGGCCAGACTGGACGGTCCGGAGGCAGAAAAGGCAATTCAGCAATGCCGTTATCTGAATTGCGGTGAAGAGGATGTATTAACACGTATTCAAAACCGTTCTTTCGCTGGCACCTGGGGATATAATCCAAACACCCCAGAAACGATATCTTATTATATCCGGCTCGGTGGATTTTCCCCTGAGAAAGTGATCCTGGCATGCGAAGAAAACAATGTGATTGGCTACTGCTGGACAGAGATAGTCGGTAAAGGCGAAGGTGAAATCCATATGCTTGGCACTGACCCGGATTACCGGGGAAAGGGAACCGGTAGAAGAGCCCTGCTGGCCGGGCTGGCTTACCTCAGAAGTAAAGGCGTGCAGGTCGCCAGGTTGACTGTCGACAGCGAGAATATAGAAGCCTGGGGACTTTATAAGTCTATTGGCTTTGAGCTAATAAAGTCCAGCCTCTGGTACGAAAAGACGGTAAACTAGGTTACGAGTGTCATTTGACTGGTTAATACCTGCCGCATCTCCCGGATAATAGCTTCAGCAATATTTGGCCAGCTATATCTGCCTACAGAAGCCCTGATGGCATGGGCGGATTTCCCACCATCGCCCCGTCCTGACAAAAGCAGATTTATTTTACGGGCAAGCTCACGCGGATTATTGTCGGCTATTACGTAGCCGTTCTCTCCCTGACGAATGATGTTTTTAAGGTCGCCGACATCAGTAGCTACCACCGGCGTGCCGCAGGCCAGTGCCTCCAGGGCTACCAGGCCGAAACTCTCGTAATATGAAGGTACAATGCAGGCATCTGCCGCACTGTAATAGTGAAGCAGTTCATCATGCTTTACCAGACCCCGAAAATCAACCACATCTTGCACGCTTAATTCACCAGCAAGCCTCTGTAATCTCCCTATTTCGTACTGGCTGTCTTCATCACCGCCGATTACTATTAGTCTCAGTCCATTAATATTCTGAAGATATACTATGGCCCTTAATAATTGCTCGATACCCTTCAGCGGGTCAATCCGGCCCACAAACAGTAGTATCTTCTTGCCAGACAAGCCCAGACTCTTTCTCGCCGTCAATTTGTCTACAGGTTGGAAGAGTTCCATGTTGACGCCACAGGGGACAACGCTAACTTCGTCGGGTATCGCCCCGTAGTACTGAACGAGTTCCCCCTTTCCAGTATCTGTCGTGACAATAATGCGATGGCATTTATCAACCACATCTCTTTCGGTGACAATACGCAGTTCAGGCTCATCTTCGCCAATACCAATGCTATTCTTAACAGCACCCAGTGTGTGGAACATGGCGATATGCGGGACATGCCACCACTGCTGCAGATATTCTCCCACCCAGCCAGAAAGCCAGTAATGACTGAAGACCAGGTCGTAATGCAGGTCGTTATCTTTCCGGTAACTCTCTAGATTACAGGTAAATTCAGGCAGGTATGAATACAGGGCGAGCTTGTTTATATCATCTTTCTGCCCTGCCTTGAGGTGAATAAGCCGTGCCTGCTGACCCAGATGGTAAATCTGAGCGTCATCAGGGTCATGGACCCGGGTATATACATCCACTGTGTGTCCCTGCTTTCCCAGTTCGCGAGCGATTTCTCTGATGTAGACGCTCATACCGCCGGTATCTTTAGCCCCCAGGTTGCCTACCGGGCAACTATGGGCACTGAGCATGGCTATTCTCAATTTATTCAGCTCTTTCAATTTACGCTTATCTCCAGTTTCATCTGACAGTTATCTGGCAACTGTACAGGGGAACTTCCCTGCCGCCGAGATGGTATTTATAGGGTTCTCCACCCTTGAGAAAGTCCCATTTCTTTTTACCCTTCTCAATGCTCTCCTTAAGACAAAGTACTTTGCATAGTACTCCCACGCTTAAATAGTTGAACAGCGGGTCGTAAGCGCTGTTATACAAGTAGTGCGTATCGTTATAGTCAAAACCCATGGTCATGGCGGCCGGCTGCTTGTCTATCTCGATAATGCCGAACCTCAGTATCCCGACCCCCTTCATAGCTTTAGCTATGTGTCTAAAGAATGATTCCATCTGTGGCGTCATGAAATCGGCTTTATCTTCACGGCTCATTTGAAAAAGCTTTAGAAATGTGTCTAAATAATTTACAATCTCCTGGCCGGACTCAAGGCAACGGTGCTCCACACTACCTGCCTCCCATAGACGTCTCAGCTTACGCTTTACTTCATGTCTCTGCTTTGCCGCCAACGATGCCAGATATTCGTCCCATGTAGACGGCAAGTC
>CAZPQB010000005.1:20228-39582 GCA_964588605.1 uncultured Dehalococcoidaceae bacterium
CCAGTTAAGGTTCTGCCTGGAATCAGTCCAGTAATGGTTCAGCCTATCCAGATTCTCTTCTGTAACGGTGTAGCTCATGTATCTATTAATTAGTCTAGCATTTTAATACGCCTCCAGCAATGCAGGCATACCTTGCCCCGATGAAAGCCAGGAACGGATAACATTGACAATAGCAGCTATTTAGAGTAACCTCTTGTGGGGTCAGGTATCGCCTTATTAAAACAAACACTTCTAAAAGGAGCAGTTCAAATGGCAAAAGAAATTATTCTCTACAACCTGGCAGACAATGTGACTGATGAACAGTACCAGGATTTCGTCACCAAGGAGAAAGGTCCCATGTTCGATAGCCTGCCATCGGTCACAAAGTACGAACTGGTCAGGATAACGGGCTCCATGAGTGGAGAGGTTCCTTTTAAATATCTGGGTATTGTGCACGTAAAAAACATGGACGAGTTCAATCAAAAAGATAAAGCGACGCAGAAATTCCAGGATGTCATGATGAAACTGCAGCCGATGATAAAAGATGTCCAAATGCTAATCGGGGAAGAAATCTATTAGTCAGAAATTGCACGATTCACTTTTTAAAGCGCATACCCTTTCTTGGCTATAAATGTAATTGATTTGAAAAACCAGAGAAATATCTATAAAGGAGTTAATCATGCATCTGGAGCATCTGTTAACCGAGGAGAACCGTCAGTTGAGGCAGACATTAAGGGAGTTTACAAAAAAAGAAATTATACCCATCGCCAAGGAACTGGAATCCGACCGCAGCCTTGTTGAGAAGGTACACCAGAAACTTGTCGATATGGGGATTCAGGCGATGGAATACCCCGTTGAATACGGCGGTGGTGGCAGCCATAGCTCCACCAATAAAACTATCATAGCCGAGGAACTTTCCAAAGGCGATGCCGGCATAGGCCTGTCAGTTTGTCAGAACATGGGAGGTACGGGAATGGCCGGCGCCGTCGGCAATAAGGCGGTTCTGGACAGGTTTGCCCCTATTTACTGTCAGGGCAAACTGGCCTACTCGTGCCTGTCCATGACCGACGAAGCGGGAGGGGCTGATACGGAGAACCCCCTCTTGCATGGTGCCGGTATTAAAACCATTGCTAAATTAGATGGTGATGAATATGTAATAAACGGCAGCAAGATGTGGCCCACTCACGGCGGTATCGCTGAGAGCTATTTAACTATCTGCACCACAGACCCCGCTGCCGGCGATGAAGGGATTGCCATTTTTATTGTCCCCAGGGACGCACCCGGGCTATCGTTTGGCAAGCCGGAGAAGAAAATGCTGTTCAGGACCGTGGTAAATGCCTGCGTTTACTATGACAACGTCCGGGTACCCAAGGAATACCGCATGGCCGGTCCCGGCATGGATGCTAATTTCTTCTATATGCTTACAGCAATTGCCGGTTGGTCAGGGGGCGCCCAGGCACTCGGGATTGCCGAGCGTGCCTTCGAGATTGTGCTGGATTATACCGGGACTCGCATGGGCGGATTCAAACCGGTAAGACAGCACAGTATGGTGGCCGGTATCATTGCCGATATGGCTATTGGTATACAGATGATGAGGGCAAGCGTCTATAACATAGCTTTTATGCTTGACAATCAAGATATATACGGTAAGATATACGGTCCTCCGTGGGGACCGCAGTTTATAGCCAAACTATCGGCTTCCAGGATTTATGCGGCCGACACAGCGGTCGAGATAATCAACAAGGGTGCCGAGCTGCTGGGCTCGATGGCTATCTCCGAGGACTTCCCTTATGAAAAATGTCTCAGAGACGCCAAGATAGCCCAACTCTGGCTCGGCGGCCAGCAAATCTGCCGCTATAAGGTTGCCCAGAGCTATTATGATTTGAAGAACTGGGCCTAACGCTGCCCCGATTCAGATAAGAACGCCGTCTGTCAGATTGGCAGTCAGGGATTTTCGGCCTCCCGGGCTAATTCCTCGATATTAGCTCGCTCCCGTATCAGGAACCTCTCCCTGCCCTCGGTGTATGACGGAAGCACCCATTTCATCTCCTTCAGGTTATGCGCTATAATCGGTATCCAGTTATACGGGATTGATATCAATATCCATCCCTCGGGGAATACCTCTTTCGCTTTCATACCAAAGGCCAGCCCGGTAACCGTGTAATTGACTTTACCACTCCGGTAGGGATAATTGTAGATCCAGGCGCACCCCAGAACACCCGTCGTCCTGGACTCCCTTATCTCGCCGGTGGTATAGCACATCGCCCTCAACACGATTTCCGCCTGACTGGTGCTGGCCATGAGAATCAAGAGGTCCGGCTCGAATGCCAGTTTATCTAGCGTGGCGTAAGCCACATAGTTGACAATACCTTTCGGTAAAAGCATAAGGTGTTGATAGAGGTTGCTGTTAGCCCGCGCCTCCTGGAAGATTTCGAGTCTAATCCCTACCTGCCCGCCCTCGGCGTATGAGGGCAAATCTTCCATTCCTAATAGTGCTTTTCCAAAGCACGTCTCATTCTCTTTAGCGAAGTAAAAAGGCGTTCCCCTTTCCTGTGCTTCTTTAATCATTTCACAGAAAGAGAGAGCCTTGTCTAGTTGCTCAATTCCTTCCGGTCTGGTGGGCAGAAACTTGACGCCTACAGGCGGTCTCTCAAAATCAAGCTTATTGAATATAGACAGGTCCTGAGTCAGTGGTTGCATAACTTCACCTCCTGTTAATTATATTAATATAATAACTTTAAATTATTTGCTTTGGGGAATGAGATGCTTCAGGTGAGGAAATTTATCCTTCATATGAGGAAATAACATGGCCTGTGTGAACGTTTCGTTGAAATCCGGGTCTATGGTTAACTCAACGTATTCCACCTGCCTTGCCCTGATATCGGCTTCTTTCCTTTTATCTACATTAAGAAGTGCCATGCGCGCCCCGTCACCGGCGGCATTGCCGACGGCGATTACTCTTTCGGGGGCACAATCAGGGAATAGCCCTATGATGGCTGCCGATTCCTTGTCGATGTAGCTGCCGAAGGCTCCTGCCAGGACTACTCTATCCAGACTCTTCACGCCCAGTCTATTCATCAGAGTCTTGGCTCCAGCGTATACGGCACCTTTGGCCAGCTGGACAGCCCTGATATCTTTCTGGCAGATGGTTATATCTTGGTCTATGGAGGTTTCCTTGGCCCAGGCAATGACAAATTCCGGTCCGTTTTCCTCCTTATATAAACGGGCAGACTTAATATTCATGTTAAAACGGCCGCCCTTATCAATAATACCCGCCAGGAACATCTGAGCCGTCACATCGAATATCCCGGAACCGCAGATACCCCTCGCCCCGATATTTTTGGATTCGGTATTCCAGTGCTTGTTATCAATCACTTTAAACTGCACTTCTCTGGTCTCCGGGTCTATCTTTACCCTTTCTATAGCGCCCGGGGCGGCGCGCATGCCGTGCCTTATCTCAGCCCCCTCGAAAGCAGGGCCAGTGGCACAGGAAGCGGAGAGCAGCTTTTCACGGTTACCCAGTATCAACTCGCCATTGGTGCCGATGTCAATAATAAGCACCATTTCGTCCTGATTGTAGGGTTCCTCGGCGATAAGCACGCCGACATTGTCCGCCCCGACGAATCCGGCTTCTATCGGCAGGACATGGACATAAGCGCCCGGTGCTATCCTGAGTCCCAGGTCACGTGCCTTGATATCTACAGAATGGTGCAGGCTCGGTGTAAAAGGCGTCCTGCCGAGATATCGGGGGTCAAGGTTGAGGAATATATGATGCATACAGGTATTACCGACAACCGTCATATCGATGATGTCCGAACGCCTGATGCCTGCCCGGGCCGCGGCTCTCCCGGCGACCTGATTTAGTCCTTTGATGATGGACTGGTTCATCTGCTTCAGGCCCGTATTACCTTTCACGGCGTAGCTTATTCGCGACATTACATCCTCACCGTAAGCCACCTGAGGATTCATCATGGCATCAGTGGACACTATTTCGCCGCTGTTGAGGTCACACAGGTAGCCGGCTACCGTGGTGGTACCAATATCGACGGCCAGGCCGTAGTTGTCCTCAACATTTCCCGGCTCAACACCGATAATCTCCTTACCCTTCCATACGTATACGGTAACCTTCCAATCGCCCTGGCGTACCACATTCTGCAGACGCCGCAGCACCGGATAATCGATGGTTAGTTCGCCCAGTTTGAACCGTCTGCGGAGTTCTGCCTGTAAACGTTCGAAATCCCCAACAGAATCGTGCAGGGTTGCCGGCGTCAGCTCTACATAGTATTTTTTTACGGCTGGCTTCAGTTTGATATCTCTGGCCGTTGCCTCCTTGCGTATTACCTGCTCTCCTTTGCGGCTTTCTTCCGGGACAAAAACAACGATATCGCCATGGATTCGGGTCTGGCAGGCCAGCCGGTAACGGTTATGAAGCTGCCGTTTGCTCAGTAACTTCCTGTCCCCTTCACTTATCGGGGAAACAGAGGTCAGCCCGGATTCGACTCCGTATTTATCGAAGTATCCGTTCTCAATCCTGACTTTGCATTTGCCACAGGTAGCCTTACCGCCGCATACGCTTTCTATGTCAGCTCCGAGCTCCCGGGAAGCTTCCAGTATCGTCTTACCGTCACTCACTTCACCCCGTACACCCGATGGTTGAAATATAATCTTGTATTTTTGGTTCTTCATCGCCCACAATCTTACCACGTAGAGATACATTAATTCAAAGCTGTGGCTCTAGCTGGTTTTAGCTTTCGATTCTCGCCTCCCCCCCCACCCTGTGGTTTTTTTCTTTTCCCACCCCCCCCCCCCGTGGCCACGACACCTTAGGCCCGTAAAAACCCCCCCCCACCACAGCCCCGATAAAAAAAGGGTAATTTATTCGCCTTTAGACATCACCATAGCTTGGTGTAAAAGGAGGCGGCGTCTTTTTTGATTATTCACGGCACTCGCCATTTATAAACTAAAGCCCCAACCAGCCATCATCCCATTGTAAAAATTCCCCCCTTCCTTTACCAAAGGAAGGGGGCTAGTGGGATAGATTAATATCGTGGAAATTACCACGACATCTTAATTCCCCCTCTTAAATATTTTTTCCCACCCGCCCGCCCTCGCGGCATTTGCAGAATATCCCGTAGATGTTACCCCCGCCACCCTAAAAGTAGTGGCTTTCGGAGAGGGGTGAGATTAGTACAGGTTGAGGATAGGCAACTATTTATCTACATGGACTGAGTTGCCAGCTTTTCAAGATGATAGTGGTCATCACCAAAGCTGTATTTGCAGGCGCTGGCTTTCTTCGTATAGAAATGCAGGATATGGTCTTCCGTGAAGCCGATGGCACCGTGAATCTGCTGTGCCGAGTTCACCACCCGCTGGCAGGCCTGCCCTGCCCAGGCTTTAGCCATCGCCACTTCCCTGGCTGCGGGAAGACCTTCGTTTATTCTCCAGGCTGCCTGATAGGTCATAAATCTCGAGCCGTCAATGTCAATAAGCATATCGGCACAACGATGCTGGATACTCTGAAAAGCACCGATGGGATGACCGAAGGCTATTCTCTCTTTGGCATAGTCCAGAGTCATATCTAAAACTTGCTGAGCAACACCGACCATCTCGGCGCACCTGCCCACAGCCGCTTTCGCCATTATCTTTTCTACAAAAGGCCACCCCTTATCAACCTCCCCCAGAACATCTTCCCTGGTCACCTTCACGTTGTCGAAAGCGACCTCGCACTGTTTGTCTCCGGCGATGGTCTCCAGCAAATTGACACTGATTCCAGGTGCATTTTTATCAACTATAAATAGCGTAATGCCATCCTGTGGGTTTGACGCTTCTTTTGTCCGGGTAACGCAGACAATGTAATCTGATACGTGCGCATCAGAAACGAAGAGCTTCGTTCCATTGATAACAAATTGTCCATTCTGGGGTGAGGCTTTTACCGTGACGGCGTCCGCCGTATACCCTGCCGAGGGCTCGGTTAGCGCCAGAGTCATTATCAGTTTTCCATCGGCTATCTGGGGCAGGAATGTCTGCTTTTGCCCATCGCTGCCAGCCTCAATAATCGCCTGGGCACCGAGAACTATGGTGGAGAAAAAGGGGCTTATCAGGCAGAATTTGCCCATCTCCTCGAGGACTACGGCCAAATCAAGAAAGTCTCCCACTCCCCCGTATTCTTCAGGGATGGTAAGGCCTGTCAGGTTTATCGCCGCCATTTTCCGCCACAACTCGTCGGTAAAACCCTTCTCACTGGCAGCCATCTCCCGTAGCACCTTATCTGAGTACTCGGTGCTCAGGAAATCCCTGGCCAGAGTCTGCATCATTTCCTGCTGTTCGTTAAGGGAGAAGTCCACTGTTTTCCTCCGTAATAAACCGCTTCTATCTCAATCTTGGCAAACCCAGACCCCTCTGGGCGATAACGTCCCGGTCTATCTCATATGTACCCTGCTCCAGGCCATGACCGAAGGCGCGGAGATAAGTGGAAGGGACTCGACCGTACATGGGTACCCATGCCGACTTGTCCGTTAGCTGGCTGTAATGCCCCAGTAACTGCATGCCGGTCTCGGTAACACGCTGGTGCACCTCGGATGAAAATAACTTGCAGATGGCCGATTCATAGTTCGGCACCAGCCCCTGTCCCTGCATCCAGGCCACGCGGTAATGAAGCAACCGTGCCACCTCGCAGTCAGCCGATAGCTCCGCGAATTTTCTTCTCATCACAGGTGTCAGGAGGTTATTCTCTCTGGCATATTCCATCAGGTCCTCAAGCAGTGTGGTGGCGATGGCATAAATTAAGTCACAGGTCCGTTCATAATCAAGCAAGGACATAACCACGTACCAGCCCTGGTTTTTCCCGCCTACAATATTCTCTTTAGGAATGCGTACATCATCAAAAAACACCTCGTTGAACTCATGGTGGCCCGCCATGTTTATCACGGGATTAACGGTTATCCCCGGCGTTTTCATATCCAGCAGGAAAAACGTCAGACCCCGGTGTTTCGGTGTCGCCTCACGGTCGGTCCTGGCTATCAGGGCATTCCAGTCCGCAAAATGGGCGTTGGTCGTCCATATTTTTTGTCCGTTGACCACGAAACAGTCTTCGTCTTCCCTGGCGAAGACCTCTATCGCCGCCAGGTCTGAGCCATGCCCCGGTTCGCTGAGGGTCTCACACCACATGACCTTCCCCTGAGCGATGCCCGGGAGATGCCCGGCTTTTTGCTCTTCACTCCCCTTGAGTAAAAGCGCCGGTGCGATGATGCTGACGCCAATGGAATCGTACCCCGGAGAATGGTACCTGGTTAATTCCTCTCTCAGGATAAGCCTGTACAATGGTGAAGCATCCTGGCCGCCGTATTCTTTGGGCCAGTGTATGGATAGCCAGCCTTTCTCCCCCAGCTTTTCCGCCATTTTCCGGTGTTCTTCTATCCAGTCCTCCTGGCTGGACATATCGAAAAAGGTCACCAGTTTTTTTCTGTAATCCGGTGACCCTTCTTTTTCCAGAAACTCGGATACCTCTTTGCGGAATGCTTCTTCATCGGGAGTTAGTTGAAAATCCATTCCAATAGCTCCTTCTTACTGCGTGATACTTCTGCTGAGATACTGTTGCCCCCAGGCAACAATTTAGAATACGCTGCTGCTATTCACTTAAATGGTGCTGGCTTCATTTACCGGTGAATTTGGGCGGACGGCGGTAATTCATTGCCGTAATACCTTCATCCAGGTCCTTGGTCATAGCGATATCACCTGACATAGCTGCTTCGAGATATAGTGCCGTCCTCTGGTCAGCCTGGGCGCCATAATATAACAGGCCCTTGGCCATCTTCTGCGCTAGTGGCGCGCCGTTCGCCAGCCTGGCAGCGATTTCATCAACAAGAGCACCAAATTTGTCCGGCTCGGCGACATAGTTAACCAGTCCCCAGTCAAGGGCTTTATCCGCCATAACAGGGTCGGATAACAGCACCATCTCTTTGGCACGCGCCCAGCCTATCAACCTGCCGAGACGCTGTGTAGCCCCCGCCCCGGGGAGTAACCCTAAAGTCAGTTCCGGCAGGCGTAGCTGAGCCGCCTTACTCATTATCCTGATATCACAGGCCAGTGCCAGTTCCAGTCCACCGCCCATGGCTGGTCCATTGATGGCGGCGATTACCGGCTTGGGTAACGTTTCAATCCTGGTAAATACCTCATGGGGGGCCTCGCTGAAGTTCATGGCAGCATCAACTTCTCCCGAGGCAAAAGCTGCGAAATCAGCACCGCCGCAGAAATTAGCTCCGGCACCTGTGATGACTATGCACCTGGCATCGTCGTCTTTCTCCAGCTCGTCAAGAGCTTTATCAATCTCCGTCATGAAGTCGGCGTTAAAGGCGTTGGCGCGGTAAGGCCGATTCAGGATAAGCTTGGCTACTTTGGTTTCTTTATTAATATCCAGTTTAACGAACTCATATTCTCCGGGACCGTAGGCGTAAAAGCCCTCGCCGGTCTTTCTGCCCAGTTTGCCCTGTTTCACGAGTTTTGTTAATACCGAGGATGCTTTATACCTGTCCTCTTTCTTGTATTTTTTATAAAGTCTGTCAAGCTCGTTAACTATCTTATCCAGTCCGGTACTGTCCGCCATCCTCAGGATACCCCTCGGATAGTTCAGGCCGAGGAGCACGGCCGTATCTATCTCTTCCCGCGTGGTGGCGTCCATTTCAATCAGCTTGGCAGCCTCGTTAACGGCTGTCGCCAGCACCCTGATGGGGTCGAAATCAACGCCGGCATTCATGGAAATTTCATTAGTCTTTCCCTCCGACCAGTCATAGTATCCTTTTCCCGTCTTTCTCCCGTAGTTGCCGGCTTTAAATTGCTTCTCCAGTATCGGTGCCGGACCGTAGCTTTTACCCATTGTCTCGGCGAAATACTCCATGACATGGAACTGGGTATCTATCGAGCCACCGCCCAGGATATCCTGGAGTTCCAGCATACCCATAGGCAATCCCAGCTTATACTTTATGGCCGAATCAATTTCGAAAGCACTCTTACCTTCGCCCTGCGCCAGTGCCCAGTCGGCCTCGTTAGACATATTACAGAATATCCTGTTGGCAACAAAGCCGGGAACATCTTTCACATGAACGACCGCCCGGCCCATGGCTATGGCTACTTTTTCAGCTACCTTAATAGCCTCTTCGCTAGTATTGGCCCCATGGACGATTTCCAGCAGGGCCATGCGACTGGGAGGATTGAAGTAGTGTGTACCCACTACCATTTCCGGTCTCCTGGCTGCCTGGGCCATCTTGGCGATGCTCAGAGAGGATGTATTGGTGGCAAAGACGCAATCATCCGGGCACAATGCGGTGACTTCCTTCAGGACACTCTGTTTTAAATCCATTATCTCGGGCACCGCCTCAATGATGATATCAGCATCCTTTACCGCCTCTTTAAGGTCGACCAAAAAGTTGAGGCGGCTCATATAATCTTTTTTGGCCGCCTCCGTCAGTCTACCCCGGCTGATTCTCCTGTCATAGTTATCTTCAATTGTCTTACGACCGCGCTCCAGGAACTTCTCCTCAATATCTCTTATCTTTACATTATAACCGGCTTCGGCCGCCAGGGCAGCTATCTGCGCTCCCATAGCACCGGCCCCGAGCACGGTCACCTTTTTTATATCTTTCACTTATACAGCCCCTTTCCCTCATCTCTGGAAAGAATTTCAAGCTATCTATTTTACTCGCTCGAATGCATAAAAAACCCTGTCGCGTGTCTGGGTCTCTCTCTTGACCTCAATCGGATGCGATGGAATATCGAAGACCACTAATTTGACCTCGTCTCCTTCTTTGAGTTCGCCTTCTTTGCAGTTGACGATGCGTCCCAGCATTCTCTTCACCGGACTACCTTCGCCGAAATCCAGCCAGGCCATGATTATGGGTGGCGGAAAGCCGATGGGGGCACCAGCCTGCGTCTCAGTGAACGTGCTTATTTTAGCCCGCTTCGGTAGTTCTATCCACTCCAGCTCATCCTTCCAGCACTTGGGGCATATCACACCCGGAGGAAAAGCTACAAACCCACACTTCTTACATTTGGTCGTGGTAAATTTACCCTCACGTAGGTTATCGTAAAAAGGATAGAGACGGTTGAACTCCTGACATTCCAGAGGCCACATATCCATCTCGGCGATATAGGTGCCATCCAGGGCGGGCGTGCCCACTATCTCTACTTTGTTTTCATCAGCCATTTTATTTCGCTCCTTATGTAAAACTATGAAAATTTCTATTCAACAGGTTCGCTGCCGTAAATGACTACCGTGTGCTCGGCGCAGGTGCCGCTCAGGTTATGTGCCAGCCCGAACCTGGCATCCTTCACCTGGTGTATGGCCCTGCCCTGCAATTGCTTGCATATCTCCAGCGACTGGCGGGCTCCGGAAGCACCGAAGGGATGCCCGTAGACAAGCAGGCCGCCATCGGTATTGGTTGGAATCTCACCGTCGAGTGTGATGGCGCCCGAGGCGACGAATTCACCGCCTTCTCCCTTTTTGCAGAAACCGAGCTCTTCCATCTCGATAATCTCGGATATGGTGAAGCAATCATGCACCTGGGCAACATCGATATCCTTGGGCGTAAGCTGTGCGTTTTTATAGGCCACCTCGCCGGCTATCTTCAGGTGCGGCCACTCTGCCGGTGTCTCACCCGGCCACCCGGCCGACATACTGTGTGAAGAATGTTGCCCGGTGCCGCGGATATAGACCAGCGGCCTGTCCGACATCTCTTTAGCCCTCTCTTCCGAGGCGATGATAACTGCGGAAGCGCCGTCTGAGAGCGGACAGCAGTCATACAGCCCGAACGGGTCGGCAATGAGCCTGGCTTCCAGCGCTTCCTTGAGGGTTAACGTCCTTCCTGCGAAATGCCCATTAGTATGACCTTCTCCATGGGTATAGTTAGTCACGGAGACGGCGGCCATCTGCTCTTTAGTCGTCCCGTAGCGTTTCATGTGATTGGTGGCAATCATGGCGAAGAAAGGTGGTGGTACTCCCAGTCCCATAGCGGAATCCCAGTCGTGGTCATTGACCATAAGCTGGGTGTAGTTTGTCTCCCATCTCTGGGGCATATAGACCTTTTCAGCCCCGGTTACCAGGATTACCTCGGCGATACCGCTCTCTATCAGACCCTTGGCAACGATAATCGCGGAGTTGGAGCCGGCGCACAGGGTATCCAGCCTGATGCAGATAGACGTTGGTCTCAGTCCTAATCTGTGCACAACGAGCGGGGCCGTATTCAGCGCCGATGAATGCCTCCCCGCCATAGTTGTCGCCACGATAAGACCGTCGATATCTGTGGGCTTCAGTGCGGGGATGTCATCGGAGCAGGCTTTGGCGGCTTCCTGAATCATGTCAAAAAAGGTTGCCTGCCTTACGCCGAACTTGCTCGTTCCCCCGCCAACTATTACTGCGTTCTTCTTTTCTGCCATACAAATGTCTCCTTTTGATTATTTAATATGAGCCGCTGAGTACCGGAAATACTGGTCTTTGTATTGAGTTAAGCGAATGCCACAGATACACATGAGGTTGTATAATGTGCAGATTCACATTTAAATCTTAACAGAAATTACAGGCCAAAGCAATATTCTGTATCTCCAGCTAAAAGCGGTACTTCAAGGTGGCCTTCTGTTTGACAGGCACGTTGCCGAACCTATAAGATTTAAATGTCCATTTTGGTATTATTGAGTTTTATAAAAGGAGATGATGTATGGCAAAAAGCGCGGATGAAGTTGTTCTATCCGCCATGTGGTCGGCCGGTTGCGGCTCGCATGGTGGTTGTGGAGCCGAAATATACGTAAAAGACGGCAAGGTAATCAGAGTAGAGGGAGACAGGAAACATCCCTTCAACCAGGGAAGGCTCTGCCCCAAGGGACTGGCGATACCGCAGTATATGTACCACCCCGACCGTGTTACGCATCCGTTAAAGCGCGTTGGAGAGAGGGGTGAAGGTAAATGGGAACATATTACCTGGGATGAAGCTTACGACACAATAGAGGCCAGACTCAAGGATATCCGCGAGAAACACGGTGCCGAGTCGGTAATCTTCTGCCAGGGTACGGGTAGAGATATCGGCGGACCCATCACCTTTTTAATGTATGCCTACGGCAGCCCGAACTGGGTGCAGGTGGGACTGGCTGGTCATGCCTGTTATACCCCCAGATTAGGCGCTATGTTCGCTACCCAGGGCGCCTACTGCGTTCTGGATGCGTCTCAGTTTCTGGAAAAAAGGTACGATTCCCCGGAATGGACACCGCCAAAGTACATTATTTTATGGGCGCAGAACCCCATTGCCGGCTGCCATGACGGCTTTTATGGCCACTGGATTATCGACTGTATGAGGAGAGGCTCGAAACTAATTGTTATTGACCCACGCGCCACCTGGCTTACCAGCCGTGCCGAAGTACATCTTCAGAACCGCCCCGGCACCGATGGCGCCATAGCCCTGGGTATGCTCAACGTCATCATCAACGAGGAACTCTACGATAAAGAGTTCGTGGAGAAGTGGTGTTATGGATTTGATGAGCTGAAAGAGCGGGTACAGGAGTATCCGCCCGAAAAGGTGGCCGAAATATCCTGGGTCCCTGAAGAACTGATTATTCAGGCCGCCCGTCTTTACGCTACCAATAAACCCTCCGCCATCCAGTGGGGTGAGCCGGTTGATGCCATGCCGGCGGGAAGCGTCGTCGCTCAGGCCATCAACCATCTCTGGGCAATCACTGGAAACATCGACAACCCCGGCGGCAACGTTATCGCCCGCAACTCACACGGTGTCACCACCTATCCCTTCAGCTCGGCAGAACTCACCTATCTCTACGGCGAAGAACTTGTTAAAAAGCTGAACGAAAAGAGAATCGGCGCTGACAGATACCCCATGATTAAGAACTTCAGGGGATGGGTGCAGCCGGATGTGCTCATTGAGCAGCTGGAGACCGGCAAACCCTATAAGGTACACGGCGCCTGGATACAGACCTCCAATATCCTCGGCGGACAGGCAGCCGACCCCAGGCGTCATTATGAAGCTATGAAAGACATTGATTTCATCGTCGTCGTAGACCTCTTCCAGAATCCCACCAGCATGGCCCTGGCGGATATCTTCCTCCCCGCCGCCACCTTCTGCGAAAAAGAGAGCTTTCGCTCCTGGTGGCAGCCGCTCTGTGTTACCCAGCCGGCCGTCGACCCCGTTGGCGAATGCAAGTCCGACTGGGAAATAAATCTGGAAATGGCCAAGCGCCTGGCTACCAATCCCATTAAATATGATACTGTTAAAGACCTTATCAATGACCGCCTCAAGGATGGCAATACTGATTTTGATACTTTAGCGGCCAAAGGTGGCTGGGAATTTCCCCCAGAGGGTCATCCTACCAGGCCTTATCATCGCCACGAGAGAGGCTTACTCAGAAAGGACGGCAAGCCCGGCTTCGATACGCCCACCGGCAAGGTAGAGCTCTACGCCAAGAGATATGAGGAATGGGGACTTGACCCCCTGCCCTATTATGAAGAACCGGCGGAAAGCCCGGTAGCCACCCCTGACCTGTATAAACAGTACCCACTCATACTGACAACGGGCCGGCGCTCACCCGTCTTTTTCCACTCGGAACACCGCATGATTCCCTGGCTCAGGGAGATTGACCCCGACCCCGTTGTCGAGATAAATCCGCAGACCGCCGCAGACCTGAACGTAGCCAATGGCGAGTGGGTCTATGTTGAAAACCACCGCGGTCGAGTAAAACACCGAGTCAAGGTTACCGCCACCGCCGACCCCAGAGTCGCCACCGTTCCCCACGGCTGGTGGCTGCCGGAGACAGAAGGTAAGGCACCGAACCTGTTCGGCACCTGGGAGTATAATATCAACAACCTTACTTCCATGGGCAACCAGGGAAAGTCCGGTTTCGGCGGCACCGATTATCGGTCAAACCTCTGCCGTATCACCAAGATAAGAGATTGAAAGGAGTAGCCATGGCCCGCAACGGCTTACTTATTGAATACGAATACTGCACCGGGTGCCACGCCTGTGAAGTAGCCTGCAAGCAGGAGCATAATTTCTCCGACGGCATGGTCGGCATCAGGGTAGATGAGCTTGAGACTGTAGGTCCTGATAAAGTCCACCTTGATTTCATTCCGTTTACCACCAGGTTCTGCGACCTCTGCGCGGACAGGACAAAAACAGGAGAAGTACCCGCCTGTGTTAAACACTGCCAGGCAAGGTGCATGATGTACGGCCCTGTTACCGAGCTCGTTAAAGCTATGGAGTCCCGGCCACGTTCGGCAATTATAGCTCCATTATAGTAAGCTCTTCGTGGCTGTTATATACTGGAAAGTCAGTCGTGCCGGCAAAATTGACCCGTTGCCGTGCGTAAAAAGGGAGTACTTACTATGTATGGTTGGATGGGCAAGATACTTCATCTAGACCTGAGCCGTTCCCGGATAACGGAATTCGCTACACAGCCTTATTCCGAGAAATATCTCGGTGGACGCGGCATTGCCTCCAGAATTTACTGGGAGACGGTGAAGCCCGAAACCGGGGCATTCGACCCTGAGAATCGCCTGATTTTCATGACAGGACCACTGGTGGCTACCGGTGCCCAGGCCGCAACACGTATGTCGGTAGTCGGCAAATCGCCTATGGCTTACCCCGAAGGGTTCTGCTACGGCAATATCGGCGGCTTTTTCCCGGCAGAACTTAAGAAAGCAGGTTTTGACGGTATCGTCATTACGGGGCGCGCCCCGGAGCCTGTTTACCTCTGTATCAATAACGATAAAGTTGACCTTCTGGATGCATCATCGCTCTGGGGAAAAGGCACTTATCATGTCGCTGAGATTCTCCAGAAGTCTCACGGCGACCGGGCACGATTTCTTACCACCGGCGTGGCCGGAGAAAACCTCGTGAGAAGCGCCGTAATTTTCGGTTCTCACCAGTCCACCACGACCGCCGGATTCGGGGCGGTGATGGCTTCCAAGAACCTCAAAGCCATTGTCGTTCGAGGTACCGGCAAACCCTCGGTAGCCCAACCCGACACGCTCAAGGAGCTTAACCGCTACACCGTAAAAATATGCAAGCGTGTCCACCTGGCTATCCCGCCTCTGATAACGGCGACGCAACATGGCCATTTACTGGAGGTCATCGGCAAGGGCGGCTGCTATCAGTGCGGCCTGGACTGCATCCGTAACCTGTACCGTTACGGTAAGCGTCTCGAGGGATATCGCCGGTGCCAGTCTATGGAATACTATATGCCCTGGAGGTATGACCGGGAAGACGAGCCTATAGAAACGTTATTCGATGCGCCGACACTCGCTAATGACTACTCCATAGGTACCTTTGAACTCCAGAGTATTATTGACTGGCTCTATGATTGCTATAAATCGGGAGCCCTCACCGATGAAGAAACCGGTCTGCCTCTTTCCAGGATAGGCACCAGGGAGTTTCTCGAGAAATTGCTTTACTCTATAGCTTACCGGGAAGGCTTCGGTGACATACTGGCGGAAGGACTGGTAAGAGCCGGAGAGAAGGTATCGGATAAAGCCCGTGCCCTGTTCGGTAATTCAGTCGCGCCAATCGGCCAGCAGGACCTCGCCCCTCCCCGGGCAATTGTTGCCCATGCCCTGCTCTATCCCATGGAACCCAGGATACACCAGCCCCTTATCCATGAAATCAGCTTCGTTAATGCGGCCTGGGGCATTGAACTCATGCAACCGGGAAGCACCAACGTAACCACCAGTGTTGTTCATGATGTCGCCAGGGCTTTCTGGGGCAGCGATGAAGCTGGAACCTTATCCAGCTACGAGGGTAAAGCACTGGCAGCCCAGAAAATACAGAACCGGACCTATATAAAAGACAGCCTCGGCCTCTGTGACTTCGCCTGGCCTATTACCTATTCCTTCGCCACGCCGGACCACGTTGGCGACCCCGACCTGGAAGCCAGGATTTTTACGGCAGTAACCGATATCAATAGTGATGAAATACCACCCTGCGCCGAGCGTATTGCCAATGTACAGAGGGCTATCATGGTAAGGGAGGGACATAGAGTCCCTGAAGATGACTTCCCTCCCGAGTTCAACTTCACCGAACCTATACAAGCGGGAGCGCGCGGTGAGAAAGTAATGGTGCCCGGACCTGATGATGAAGCTACTGACGCCACCGGCAACGTCCTTGATAAAGACAAATTCAAGGAAATGCTTAAGGAATATTACCGCCTGCGCGGATGGGACGAAAAGAAAGGTCTGCCCCGGTCGGACACCCTGCGCAATCTGGGCATAAAAGACTTATCAGCTTCTTTCCGGCGCCGGAAAAAGTCATAAAGAAATGTCCCGCCGGGACAAATTACTACCAGCGGGACAATCTTTACCGTCGGGTCTATTATTATAGCTCAATCAGCATTATAAAAACAGGACCAAAAATCACGGCTACCTTGCCAACCAGCTTGATAAGAATGTTCAGCGATGGCCCGGCTGTATCCTTAAACGGGTCGCCCACCGTGTCCCCACAGACGGAGGCTTTATGGGCGTCGCTGCCCTTGCCGCCACAGGCCCCGGCCTCGATGTATTTCTTGGCGTTGTCCCAGGCGCCCCCCGCATTAGCCATCATCACCGCCAACAGGAAGCCGGTTAACAGAGCCCCCACCAGCAAACCGGCGACACTCTCCGGACCCAGCGTAAAGCCGAGGATAAGTGGTACCACAATCACCAGTATTCCAGGCAGCAGCATCGCTTTTAACGCCCGTCTGGTGGCAATATCAACGCAGCTTACGTAATCCGGACTTGCTTCACCTTCCATTAAGCCCTTAATTTCCCGGAATTGCCGTCTTACCTCATTAACGATGGCAAAACTGCCGTCGCTGACACCCCTCATGGCCAGAGCGCTGAAGACAAAGGTCAGCATACCGCCAATCAGCACCCCGGCAATAACACCAACATTGGTCAGGCTGGCAATATCAATCTTGGCCACCTCGAAGTAGGTAGCCAGCCATGCCAGGGACGCCAGCGCTGCCGAGGCGATGGCGAATCCCTTACCCAGGGCCGCCGTCGTATTGCCGACAGCATCCAGCGCCTCGCAGCGTTCCCTGACTTCCTTTCCCAGTTTCGCCATCTCGGCGATACCGGCCGAATTATCGGCTATAGGGCCGTAGCAGTCCATAGCCAGCAGCATACCCAGGTTGATTAACATGCCCATGGCGGCTATGGCGATACCTAATAAACCACCGAAGATATAAGCAAGAACTGTGGCTATCACCACCAGAAGAACGGGCAGAACCGTGCTCATCATGCCGGTAGCTATACCCTCGATAATAGTAACCGCCGCGCCGCTTTCCGCCGCCCTGGCTATCTTCTTGGTGGGCCCCTTTTCCGCCGACGTGAAGTATTCGGTTGCCTGAGCTATTAAGAAGCCGGCGATTAAGCCCGCTATCAGCGCCCAGAAAAGGCCCAGTTCATCTGTAAATGCCCTGATGACAAAGAAACTGGCTATTATCATAAGTATGTTGCTGACGTAGACGCCGGTATTCATGGTAGCATGCGCTTTGGCTACCTGCTTCTCAAAATCGGCGTCCTTCATGTCCTTGGGCCTGACCGAAAGGGCACCGATAATGGATACCACTATACCTACCGCCGCCAGCGCCAGGGGCATTAGCATGCCGGTTGACGCATCCAGAGCGATGACGCCAAGTACCATTGACGCTGCTATAGCGGAAACATACGATTCGTACAAATCGGAGCCCATGCCGGCAACATCACCGACATTATCGCCAACATTATCGGCAATAACCGCCGGATTGCGGGGGTCATCCTCAGGGATACCATGCTCGACCTTGCCCACAAGGTCAGCTCCAACATCGGCGCTCTTGGTAAAGATCCCCCCGCCGGCTCTCAGGAAAAGAGCTACGGAAGAGGCACCAAAGGCAAAGCCCAGCCATACATGGCTATCTTCCCAGATAAAGGCGATGATGGATAGCCCCAGCAGCCCGAGGCCCACCACGCAAAAGCCCATCACGGCACCGCTGGAGAAAGCTATCTTCAATCCCTTGGCCCAGCTATTTATGGCCGCATGGGCCGTTCTTACGTTAGCCTTCGTCGCTATGTTCATACCAAGCCATCCGGCCAGAGCCGACGTAACCGTACCACAGAGATAAGCTACAGCTACAAATGGCCTGGGCTCTATGAATACCGCCAGGACGATGAAGACCACGACGGTAAATATCGCCAGTGTCAGAAACTCACGGCGTAAGAAAGCCATGGCTCCCTGACGGATAGCTATAGAAATCTCTCTCATTTTCGCCGTTCCTTCGCTCTCACGCAGGATTGTTCTGACAAGGTAACCAACGAAGGCAAGTGCCAGCACGCCGCCTATCAGCACCAGGATTTTAATAACCAATGAATCCATAAGCACACCTCCAGTACACTATTTTATCATCACGGCAAAAAGAAAAGGAGGCTATTCCCAACCTCCTTTATTTTATCAAACAGCGTCCAACCGTAAAATAACCTGCTCTTTCAGTTCTCCGCAGTTTAACATATTTATCATTTCGAGGTCAATAAAACCTTGCTTACCTGTTCAGCGACTTTTCCTGATAATATTGATGATATCTTTCCCGTATTTATTGGCTCTTCTTTCCCCGAAGCCTTTAATCACCATCAGATCTTTTGGTGTGGACGGTTGTAATTTAATAATTTCCTTCAACCACGAATTACGAGCTATGACATACGGAGAAAGGTTTTCCTCGCTGGCTTTATGCTCTCTCCATTTACTCAATGCCTCATAAATAATCGTCTGGCTTTCATCCAGAACAGGTTCATCCTGCTGAACCGGCTCCTCAAACGGAATATCTTCATCCTGCCGAACAGCTGACTCATCTCCCTGTTTTACACCTTGCAGTTTATTCTCTAAATCCTTAAGTCTCATACCCAGGGTCAGGTCGCTGCGCGTTCTTTCCAGTACACCACGGACCATATCAGTGGTTCGCCGAAGGCCGCCGGTTATAGCATCCGGGTAGTCCATGGTAACCAGGACTCCGTAAATATTATCCATCGCCGATAGCAGCTCCTCGCCGCGGGAAAGGTCGCCCTGCCTCATGCCATCGAGCAGGTAACGCCGCAGCTCACCGGCCGCTTCACCAAGTCCGTTCAGGTACGCAGCCGCGTCAACCCCAAGTCCATCTGGCTCTGGAAGCGACTTCCCGGTTACAAGTGCCAGAGTTATATTGGCTTCGGCGAGCTCCTTTTGCGCATCTCGTATCAGTCCGGCACTGCCCAGTTCTCCGTTACCCTGGACAGCTTTCTCGGCATCTGTAAGTATGTTGCGTGCCGTTCTTAACAGTTCCTCCGCCAGTTTGAACTCCTGCCGATGTATGGCACGTATGGCATTACTGCTGTAACGTATGGAATCAC
>CAZPQB010000005.1:39682-60018 GCA_964588605.1 uncultured Dehalococcoidaceae bacterium
AACTCCTGCCGATGTATGGCACGTATGGCATTACTGCTGTAACGTATGGAATCACGGCAAAGCGGCAACATTTTCTCCCTGGCTTCGTCCTTAGCCGAAAGACTTTTACGTATCTGCTCTGAAATTGATTCCAGATTATCCAATGTGTTCTCCTTCTATTATGTTTACGAGCCGTCTGGTCGCCCCCTCAACATCCTCCACCCCCAGAACGGCACTTATTACCGCTATTGAATCAGCCCCGGCCTTAATCACTTCTCTAATGTTGTCCTCACTAATGCCTCCAATCGCCACTAATGGTAAAGCTATTGCTTTTTTAATTTCTCTTAACCTGTCTGGGCCCACCACCTCGGCGCCCTCTCTGGTGGCGGTAGGATACATAGCGCCCACACCTATATAGTCGGCGCCTTCTTTCCGGGCAATCATCGCCTTATCCAAAGTACGTGCCGAGCACCCCAGTATTTTATCTATCGGCAGCAGACGGCGTGCTATATCTATTGGTAGGTCATCCTGCCCCAGATGCAGTCCGTCAGCATTAACCGCCAGGGCTATATCAAGGTAATCATTAACCATAAACAGCACGTCCTGCTCGGTACACAGGTTCTTTATTTCTTCGGCAATAGATAACAGCTGCTTTTTACTGTACTCTTTATCCCGCAGCTGGATTACTTTCGCCCCACCCCTTATCACCCGGGAAGCTACTTCAACATGGCTTCGTCCCTTCAGTGCCGCCGTATCAATGATGACATAGAGTCCGTTCAGACGTTTTATCTTGTCCTGACGGAGTATTTTTGAGAGCAGTGTTTTTTCCACTGTATAAAGAGAAAATCTGGCATGCTTGTATTTCTCAGTGTCCAGATTAAGGCCGGGAGCCCTGGCTATCTCTTCCATAACCCTCAATGATTCCTGTATCCTCCTCGCATTAGCCACCACTATCGCCTGCATATCCCTCTGCTTATCCTCGCCGGGCACTTCCATATCAGCACCGACATCGCCCTCCGAGTCACGCGCCTGAAGAAGTTTCCGCTGCAGTTCCGAATCGACTTTCACCATCTCATGGCGCATATTCTTAAGCTGCTGTGTCAGGACGGCATCATCAAGCATCATTCGAGCCAGCTCCTCAAGCACGCGGAGTCCCTCGCTAATACGGTTCAGGTTCGCATCGACAATACGCAGTGTATCAACAGGCGTCGTCTCCATGCCATGAATACCTCGGTGACTAATTCTAACACAGCCCTTTCAGGTGGTAAAGCACCAGCGTAATTACGTTCCGCCAACGGCATTCTCAATCAGCTCAATGCGTGACACTTTACCGTTCCTGTCCATCTGGATGGCGAGGACATCGATTCGCCACGAAGCCGGCAGGTTGTCCCGGTTTTGACCGTAGTGGGCGGCGACAGCCCTTAATCTCTTCATTTTGGCCGGTGTGATTGACTCCTCAGGACTGCCGAAACGGCGACTTTTCTTGGTACGTACTTCAACAAAGACCAGCGTATCTTCCTGCCGGGCGATGATATCAATTTCACCTTCGGGACATCGGTAGTTGGTCTCCAGAATACTATAGCCGTTCTTGCCGAGGAATTCCCCGGCCAGCTTCTCCCCAAGGATACCGGTATCGCGGCGTTTCATAGTACCTGATTTATCATTTCCCTGACCGGCCGGAAGGTCCGGCGGTGTATCTGGCATGGCCCCCGACTGCGCAGACAGGCTAGGTGCTCCTTCGTGCCGTAGCCTTTATGACGGGCAAAGCCGTAGCCGGGATAAGAAATGTCCATTTCTTTCACCATTCGGTCACGGGATACCTTCGCTACGATGGAAGCGCAGGCAATAGAGAAGCAGAGTCTATCACCGTTGGTGATACCCTTCTGCGGCAGCGATACCTCCGGCAGGCGCATATAGTCGATGAGGATATATTGTGGTTCCGGCACAAGCTGCTCTATAGCCAGCTTCATTGCCAGTCGCGTTGCCTTGATTATCCCGATGTTGTCTATTACTTCGTTAGATGATATACCAACACCCACGGAAACAGCCTTCTCCATGATGCATTCAAACAGGAATTCACGTGTAGCCGTATTTAACAGCTTGCTGTCCCTCACCCTGTCCCTCCAGCGCACCTTCAGGTCATTCGGCAGGACTACCGCCGCCGCCACCACCGGCCCCATCAGGGCACCTCTCCCAGCCTCATCCACACCGGCAACCAACCGGTAGCCCTGGGCCTTGAGCGACCTCTCCTCAGCAAACGATGGTATACAGAAGGGCAATTTTCACTTCCCTTTCTTACTATTTGCTATTTATATCAACCCCGGATAGATCTCCACGAGCTATATTCCAATAGCAATAACATCCGTTGCAGATAGAGACATCAATAACAAAAGCCTTTGTTTATTCTGGACCTCTTTCCACCCAGCCGTTGAAGCGAAGTCCTGAGGCCGGGTCGTACTCTCTTTCAAAGGCTTCGGGATACTGTTTTCGCCACTCTTCCATCTGAGCCATGCTTACCTTTTCCACCTCGACCAGGTAACCACTCGTTGCCATCCCCGGACAGTGCTTGGAGACGATTCCAATGGGAGATATGAGGTTGATAGCGCCGCCGCGGTCAAGCTCTCCCGGTACTATCCAGTCAACCCTGGAGCCGTGGTCTACATACGATACCCCGGGCATGATTCTTTCCCATACCCGGGCGCCACAGAGGACGGAACCCCTCTCGTTGTACGCCCTGACGATGTCTCCGTCCTTGATACCTCTTGCCTCAGCCGTCGAGGGGTGCATCCAGAGAGGCTCGTACATATAGCCGTCCCAACCCTTTACCTTACAGGTTACGATTTCCCTTGTCCAGGTTATGTCATCACACTGGGCGTGCATCCGCCATCGACCGTGATTGGACATCTGGAGCAGGGGGTACTTCCTGGCCCGTTTACTGGAAATTCTTTCATCATGGGTTTCGCTGCTTTCAATCCACTTTGGTATCGGCTGCCTTTCCTTATCATCGGGGAAATGTTGAGCCAACCTCTCTGAATATATCTCCAGCTTGCCGGATGGTGTTTCCAGAGGGTTGTTTTCGGGGTCCTCATAGAACTTCTTTAATCCCGGGGGGTCATTTTCCCAGTCCTTAGCCGTTGGAAAGACATAGTACTGCTTTTCTTTGAAGTCCTCCCAGCTAATACATTCCGGCAGTCCCAGACCTTCATAAGCATATTCAAGCCAGTCCTCCACACTCTTGCCTCCGGTAACCTCCTCATACATCCCCAGCTTCTTAGCTACTTCGAGAACCGCTTCATAGTCACTCATAGACTCGCCAACCGGTCTGATGGCCTGCCTCTGGAGTATGGCATTGCTGAATTGAACGCCTCCCAGGCAATTTGACATGATGTCGTCTACCTCATATAGGGTACATGTTGGCAGGATGATATCAGCGAACATGGTATCGTTTTCAAGCCACGGGTGCTGGATGATAACGAACTCTATCTTCGGGCTTCGGTAGGCTTGCGCCAGTTTGTGCCCGAAATTCCAGCAGGTGGTCAGGCAGGGGTTATCCGTCCATATCATGTGTACTTCCGTACCACCTTCTTCTTTAGGTGCCGGATACGTGTATTTGATGAACTGGTTTTCAACTGGGGCCATGCATTCGCTCTTACCCCAGAAAGTGACCGGTGGATTGAGAATAGCCTCATGGAAGAGCGTCTTCGGGAAAAACTGCTTCTGGTTGGCACGGCAGCCGCCGCCCTGAGGCTGTAGTATCCGGTCATTAAACGAAAGATCACCGGCTAATGCCTCGAAATTGTAACGCAGGGTCTTGGGCAGCTCACTTCTGGGCATGCCGATATGTGTTACGCAGCACTGATGCACTCCTGGCTTGCCCAGCCCCTGCATGGCCAGCAGTACACCTTCCAGCCGGGCAGGTTCGTGTGAGAACGGCCCCCGGATGTAACCGCCGCCAAAATAGTGTCCTACTGACGTTGTCCTGGCGGCAAACTCCCTCGCCAGCGCCTTAATCGTCCATTCTGGAACGCCACACTTGGGGGAAGCCCACTCAGGCGTCTTGGCAATCCCGTCCTCCTTGCCTGAAACGTAGTCTTCAAATTTATCAAAACCGACGGTGTGGGTGGCTATATAGTCCTTATCATAGGTCCCTTCGGTAATCCAGGTATAAGCAATCGCCAGCTGTAGCGCCGCATCCGTATTGGGCAGCACTGGTATCCACTTATCGGCATGAATAGCGGCGGCGTAGTTCAGTTCGGGGCAGATATACACCTGTTTAAGGCCTATCTCTGTCCAGAAATATAGTAGACGGCTGGCGAACTGTCCTCTAAACCCCCATGTTGTTGTTTCCGGGTCGCCCCCCCACATCAGAAGCATATCGCAGTTCTCGGTAACGTCCTTGACAATGTTTTCCCCGGGAACCAGATGTCCCACAAACCCCTTACCCCATAAATGCATGGAGCCATAGTACCACCCCTCCCAGCTATCGGCATTCCTGATTTGCTGTGTCCACCCCCCCATCTTACGGAGAAGCAGCGTTGACATGCCGTGAGGGCCCTGCACCAATTTGCACTCCCCGTGTCCGTCTGCCTGGGTGAGTACCGCCAGCGTCCCGTATTCTTTATGTATTCTCCTTATCTCGCTGGCTATGATATCAGTAGCCTCATCCCATGAGATTCTCTTGTATTTGCTCTTGCCCCTGTTCTGTGGATTTCTCTCGCCATTGGGGTCCCAGTCAACCCTCTTCAAGGGGTACTTAATTCTATTGGGAGAATATACTCGCTTTTTGTAGGCCAGTGAAAAAGTACCGGGCAGAGATTTCATAAGGGGTTCCAGAGTTTTTCCATTTTTCTTAAGCTTCCAGGGATTAAAAAGCTTTTTATCATATTTCCAGTCATAGTGCAACGGCCTTATCCTGACTATTTTGCCATCTTTAACATCAACCATCCCTTCAGCCCCACCGGAGATTAAACCACTGAGGCCGACTGTCCTTAAGCATGTTTTGTCTGGCTTAATCCTGGATTGCTTCATTCTCTCCGTAGTATCCCCGCTTCTTCGGTCGGACATTGATAATTATCCTCCTGTTAAAAGTTGTTGTGTAAATAGTCCTTGAGACTCGACCATGTATATACTATATGCATAATATTAAGTATTAAATAATATTAATAACTTATCTATAATCCTTATAAGCCGCACATGTAATTCGCGTTACCACCATAATTGTTTCCGGAGCCGTCAGTAAATATCCTGATCGTTTATTTGGTTATACGTGATTATATTACTTATATAATTTTAAAATCAATATATCAGCGTCTTTACGCATCGTAAGGATTTTCTGGCCGAGCAGGTCTCTAGCATTTGTATTTCATACGAGAAATTGATTGCTAATTATCAAAAAGAGTACAATCATAGGCGGTTGCTTATAGTTGAGGTGAAACCATGACCCGCAAATTTGAAAATAAAGTGGCGTTGGTAACCGGAGCAGCTTCCGGGATAGGACGGGGAGCCGCTCAGGTTTTCGCCCGTTATGGCGCCAGCGTTATCGTATCCACTGATACCAATATCCGCGGCGGTGAAGAAACGGTTAGTCTCATTAAATCTGCCGGGGGTAAAGCCGCATTTGTAAAGTGTGACGTTTCACGGGCAGACGAAGTCGAGTCCCTGGTTAAGTCCTGCGTGGATATTTACGGCCGACTCGATTTCGCCTTCAACAACGCCGGTATCGGCCCCGACGTCAAACGCGTACCGGTAGTGAATATTGCCGATTGCCCGGAGGATATCTGGGACCGCACGCTGGACATCAACCTCAAGGGCGTTTTTCTTTGCATGAAGTACGAGATAAGGCAGATGACCAGGCAGGGCTATGGGGCCATCGTCAATACTTCCTCGGTCGGCGCGCTGAAACCGGTGCCGGGCTTCTGCGCCTACTCCGCCAGCAAAAGCGGCATAATCAGCCTCACCAAGACGGCGGCGCTGGAATGCGCCACTTTGGGCATCCGGGTGAACGTTATTCTGCCAGGCCCCACGGAACATACTCAGCTGTTCGAAAACCTTACGAGTTCCATGCCGGACGAAGGAGAGCACATGCTCGATATCATCCCGATGAAACGGCTGGCCACCCCGGAGGACATGGGCGAGGCCGTCGTCTGGCTCTGCTCGGATGAGGCTTCCTTTATCACCGGGCACGCCATGCCGGTGGACGGCGGCATGGCCTCGACATAGGTCACCGGCAACAAAATACCAGGAATATTCAGGAGGCGCCATGACATCAGATAACCACAAAATAGTCGAGACGTTCTGCAACGATGTGTTTATCCGGCATGACCTCAGCCGACTGGATGATTATATGCGGGACGATTACATACAGCATAACGAGGACGTGCCGCCGGGCAAAGCCGGGTTCCGGGAGTTCTTCGTAAACACATTCAAAGCCCTGCCGGATTTCAGGTACACCATCCGGAAAATTGTCGCCGAGGGTGACATCGTGATGGTTTACAGCACCACCACAGCCACCCATACCGGCGGCAAGTGGCTCGGGCAGCCACCCACCGGTAACCGCCTTAACTTTGCTGTCGTCGATGTCTTCCGCGTTCAGAACGGAATGATTGCGGAGCACTGGGATGTAGCTGATACATTCACATTGTTCAGGCAACTGGGTATTGCCGAACGTCTGCTGGACAATCCGGACTAAGTGAAACGGATACTCTTACCATCCTGAACAGGCATACTACACCAGTTGCTCTTCGAGCGGTTTTAACCTGGACAGAATAAGAGAGAAATAAAATTTACCGAAATATCGGAACGAACATCGATAAAATAATATCACCGTAACCAAAACCCCGCTACCAGAAGAAAATGACAACGCTGCAATCAGTTAAGACTTTTAGCCAGAATATCCGCTCAAGTCGCTGAGTAGACGAATTTATCAGTCGGACAGCTTTCTGCCTCAGTTGGCTGCCGCCTCTCTTTAGCTTCCTTTACCTCGGAAGCAGCTTGCTCACCCTCTGCCAGATTATATCGGCTATCTCTTCCTTGCCCTTTTCAGCATCAACCACCAGCCATCGTTCCGGCTCAGCCGCCGCCATCTTCAGGTAGCCTTCCCTGATACGCTTGTGGAAGTTAATGGACTCCACTTCAAAACGGTCTTTATTACCATCTTTCCGGGCAAGCCCTTTTTCCACCGGCATGTCCAGAAGAAAGGTTACATCAGGCCTCAGTCCCATTGTGCCTATCCTGTTAACCTCAGCCACAACGGTCAAATCAAGCTTGCGGCCGTAGCCCTGGTAAGCCGTGGTGGAGTCGGCATAGCGGTCGCAGATGACCACTTTCCCGCTCTCCAGACCGGGCTTAATAACTTCAGCAGTTAGTTGAGCCCGCGAGGTATTAAACAGCATCAGCTCCGCTGTTGGTGATATATCTACGTTCTGCGTCCACTTGAGCAAACGGGCTACCTTCCTGCCGAGCGAGGTCACCCCGGGTTCATGCGTCAATAATGATGGAATAGCCAATTTATTCAGTCGTCGGCACAGTATCCTGGCCTGAGTACTCTTACCGCAACCCTCCCCCCCCTCAAAGGTAATGAATAGGGACATAATTTATACCTTTGTCTGCTCTTTATAAATCCTTACCCGCCTGTTCGGGTCTTTTCCCAAGCTTTGTGAGGATAGTTCGCTGCGCTGGGCTATCAGGTGCTGCAGACGGCGTATATATGAACTCTGTGGACTGAGCTCAACGACTTCCTCTCCGCCACTGACCTGCGCCACCGCAGCCTCGGCTTCACCCAGTGCATTCCTGAATGAGTCCGACTTATCAGCTCCGGCCAGGTGATAGATAGTGCCCAGCAATTGCCTCATATGTGGCGGGGTATTACTCCTCAGGACATATATCGGCATATTAGCGCTTTCGGCATCCCTGACCTTCTGAGTCTTACGCCGGTAGTAGTTTTTAGATGTCACGAATACGCCGGCATCATGCATGTTATCAGTTATATCCACGTCCAAATTCATCTCCTTGGCCATCTGTGCCAGCCTGGCGCGGTTAATCCCGAACAGGTAGAGCCTGGACGCTTTAACTTCCTTCTCCCCCCTCCTCCCCCCAACAGCTTTCTTCTTATCCGCCTCCGATTTCTCTATTCTAACCTCGCCCTTCTCATCCCGCCAGCGAACTTCGGTGCCGGGAGGCATCCCCCGTAGAAGGTCATCCACAGCCTCACCCACGTCAGGGTGGATAGCCACCTTATCCCAGTCCTGCAGCTCGACCACGATATCAAAAGTGGGCGGAGACCGGCGTTCCAGTATGGATTTCTGTGTGCCCCGGCGCCTGGCTTCTTCGTCACCCAGGGTCACCGACTGAATACCGCCAACGAGGTCAGCCAGAGTTGGATTCATCATCAGATTATCCAGCGTATTACCATGAGCCGTACCGACAAGCTGGACTCCGCGCTCGGCAATAGTCCTGGCGGCCATGGCCTCTAGCTCGGTGCCTATCTCGTCAATAACGATTACCTCAGGCATGTGGTTTTCCACTGCCTCAATCATGACCGCATGCTGTAGACTAGGTGTGGCTACCTGCATGCGTCGTGCGTGGCCGATCGCCGGGTGGGGTATATCGCCGTCACCGGCGATTTCATTTGAAGTATCCACGATAATAACCCGCTTTCGCATGTCGTCAGCGAGCACGCGGGCTACTTCCCGCAGCATGGTCGTCTTCCCCACACCCGGGCGCCCCAGCAGCAGGACGCTCTTGCCCGATTGCACAAGGTCTTCTATGACTTTTATCGTACCGAAGATAGCCCGCCCCAGACGGCAGGTGAGTCCCACGATACGACCCTGTCGATTTCGAATAGCCGAAATACGGTGCAGGGTACGTTCGATACCGGCGCGGTTGTCGTCGCCAAAGCTGCCGATACGGGTGACTATATAGTCAATATCCCCCTCCTCAACCTCCCTGCCGTCAAGCACCGTCTCCCGCCTGGGAAAGCGTGCTTCCGGGGGTCGTCCCAGGTCGAGAACTACCTCCAGCAGTTCACTGATGTCCTTCTGCTTGATCAACGTCTGCCGTATGCGTGGAGGCAAAATATCGAGCATGGCGTCCATATCGTCGGTAACTACCTTCTGCAAAAGCCCCTCCTCCATAAATGTCTATTTTCTACCTTCGACGATATCCAGAAAATAGCGGTGGAACCTCAGGTCCGTGGTCAGCTCAGGATGAAACGCCGCCGCCAGCAGCTTACCCTGCCTGGCAGCCACAACGGTACCGTTCCTTAATCGCGCCAGAACCTCCACGGCGTCATCGGTTTTTTCAATGTATGGAGCGCGAATGAATACCCCCGGAAAAGGTTCTTCACCAAGCACCGGGATTGATAGCTCCGTCTCAAAGCTCTCTCTCTGCCGGCCGAAGGCGTTTCGTTTCACCGTGATATTCATCAAGCCGAGAGGCTCCAGGTTATTGTCGGCAACATCTCTGGCCATCAGTATCATGCCGGCGCATATGCCGAGTATCGGTATTCCATTCTTCGCCAGAGCACCTATCTCACCTTTCAGGCTATATGCCGAGATTAAACGACTGATTGTCGTGCTTTCTCCACCTGGAATGATTAGCCCGTCCACTCCCCTGAGTTCTCTCGGCAAACGGACGGGCACAGCCTCCATATTCAGTTGCTTTAGTCTTGATATCTGCTCGGCAAAGGCTCCCTGCGAGGCAAGGACACCAATTTTCATATAGTCACCCATCCTGCGGTTGTTCGCAACTAACCCAAGATACCATCAGATTGCTGGTACGTCTTTCCGCTACCATCCTCTCTGCGCCAGCAGTTCCTCGGATGGAATTTGCTTGATGTCAAGTCCACTCATGGCCTCGCCAAGGTTCTTGGAGACCTCGGCGATTATGGCCGGGTCCTGATAATGCGTGGTGGCTTTAACAATTGCCCTGGCTCTGACCTCTGGATTGCTGGACTTGAATATACCCGAGCCCACGAAGACTCCTTCCGCACCCAGCTGCATCATTAAGGCTGCATCCGCTGGCGTCGCTACGCCGCCGGCGGCAAAGTTCACCACCGGTAATTTCCCCGTATTATGGACTTCCACTACCAGCTCGAACGGAGCGCCCAGTTCTTTTGCCTGCGTCATCAGTTCTTCCTGAGGCGTGTTCACCAGCTTTCTGATGCCATCCATGACCGCCCTCATATGCCTTACCGCCTCTACGATATTTCCGGTACCTGCCTCACCCTTGGTCCTTATCATCGCCGCCCCTTCGCCTATCCGCCTCAGTGCCTCGCCCAGGTCCCGGCAGCCGCATACGAACGGAACCTTGAAGTCATGTTTCCAGACGTGATGACTCTCATCGGCCGGTGTTAAAACCTCGGATTCATCAATGTAGTCCACGCCGAGTGCCTCAAGAGCCTGGGCCTCGACGAAATGACCTATACGGCACTTGGCCATTACTGGTATGGATACCGTCTTCATAATAGCTTCTATAACCGTGGGGTCAGCCATCCTGGCTACACCGCCGGCAGCACGAATATCCGCCGGGACTCTTTCCAGTGCCATCACGGCGCAGGCACCAGCCTCCTCGGCAATCTTGGCATGCTCAGGCGTCACCACATCCATTATCACGCCCCCTTTTAACATCTGAGCCAGCCCCGTCTTAACCTTCCACGTCCCCGTCTCCATTTTCCGCCTCCTCTCGCCTTATCAGGTTGATAGTATAATTTTACTACTGTTCATGGTGCTTAGCAATAGTTCCATTAAATCTACCTCACCACCTTTATCTTCCGCTCCTATCAAGAAGAGGTGGAAATATGATAACACCGCCTTATGGCAACATGTAATTCACTCATGAAAATTTGCTTAAATAGGGGCGGCGGGTCAATTAAGATTCATAAAGACTAGTAACAATAAATACAAATCAACAGATAATAGTCAGATATTAAACAGATAATTTATAGGCTCAATTATACTCATACTAGGTATAAAGTACTATTGACAATATCTTGTTTTATGTCTAATTTAAATGTGACAATTAATATTATGTATAATTGTCTAACCCCATAAGTTGACAGGAGAATCGTTGAACGGGTGACTGATTGGTTTATAAAACTAAAGAAGTGGCAAAAGGGTGGACTAATCGGCTTAGTTATTGGTTTTGTTATTGTTTTCTTTATGGTGGTAGTCATTATTATTGATCCAGAACATAGGGGCTTTTCGGAACTAGAAGACCTGCATGGCTTTATTTTTTTAATATCCGGTTGGATAGGAGATTTTAATAGGATTCTCGATATTCCAGTAGGTTCACTACTTACTATAGTATGTTATAGTTGTTTTGGAGCCATTGTGGGAAGAGTTCAGCAATTGGCTAGTACGTTATGGAGATGGTTGCTAACCAGTATATTAGTAATTCTTCTGCTTTTTATCTACTGGTTTAATCTTCAGGTAGCTGGGTGGCTTTCGAACGCCTAAACTCTACATTATCATCATAAACTCTTATATATGACCTCATTCGTGTCTTTATAAGTCTTCAGTACTTAATAGTATGGAGGTTTAACTTCTGAATAAGAATAAGAAGTGGATACCGATAACGGCCGGGATTCTGGATATTGCTTATGGTGCTTTTGGAGTTGTCTTCGGACTTTACGCTTTTATCTTTGCTGCCATATTATCACATTTGATCCATAGAGAAGGCTGGTATCAAATTATGGGACCTATGGTTTTTATTGTAGGTATCCTGTCTATAATTAGTGGAAGATATATTATGAAGATTAAGCGCTGGTCTTTAGCACTAATTGGATCAATCTGTGTACTATTTATAACTTGGGTTCTTTTTGAGGGCGCCACCACAACACCGGTTGCACTTAAGGGTCTAGCATGGATTCCAGCCATATTCACTGTTGTTCTTACAATAATGTCTAGGAAACATCTCAGTAAATAGCAGGTGTTGAGTTAGCAATAAAGCTGCGGATGATGACAACTCTTTCGCTGGATAAACTCACCAGAATGCGCCTATACACCAGACCCATCACTCATCGGCAAGGCGAACTTCGGCTTTGTCTCCAGGTACCAGCAGGGCCAGTCGGAGTGTAAAGTGAAGGTAAATTGAGGCACTATTTCTAATCAACAATTTTTCTAATCTACATCAGCTCTGTTTACAACTTACCCATCACCAATCTGGCATTGATTGTTTAGAATTAAGCCACGCTCTCAATTTCCTATTAGTATATCACAAGAAATTTAATATTTTAAAAAAAGGAAAAAGGGACAGAACCAAAAAAGCGGACTCTTGACACGGCGTCAGCCAATGAGTAAATATAAAATGTGAATGGCAGTTTATTCCGGTGATATTAAAAATATCCCGCGAAATACAGCTTTTAAGTGATTATCAATGGATTACTTTCTATATGCCCTGTTTATATTAGCCCTGATAGCCGCCGCTTTCTATATCCATAAAATCGACACCCGCACCAAGAACAAACACAAGAAAGAAGCCTACAGACTCCTGGAAACATCCGCCCCCTCCCAGAAAGAAATTAAAGACACCATTAAAGGGTTGCGCTTATATTCCGGGCGAATCATAAGAGACCAGGAGGCCGTACAACTCATTAATAGCCTGCTGGATAAGCATGGCCATCTTCTTGAATAACAGGTGCTAACACGGCTTAACAGGTTAAGATATAATCGGCCTCTTGGCCGGTATGCCGGGTCGGCGGGGGTATTCCGGTGGCGTCGAATTCACCTTTTCAATGACAACCAGGCACCGCCTGTCATCGAATTCTTCCAGATTAATGGTCATTGCTTCACGCAGATTGCCCCCCAGCATGTTTATAGCCCTGGATGCCTGGCTGATTTCTTTCTCAATGTCTCCCTTCTTCTGCGCCATGAAAATGCCACCCACGGCACAGAAAGGTAAGGTCAATTCGACCAGCGTCGGCAAAGGGGCCACCGCACGTGACAGCACCAGCTCAAACCTCTCACGGTATTCAGCATCATGAGCGATTTCTTCAGCACGCCCCACCACGATTTCTACATTATCCAGTCCAAGCCTGGCTGTTAGATGATACAGGAACTCCGCTTTTTTAGAGGTGGCTTCAAGCAATACCAGCCGGATACCCGGATATAGAATCCGCAGCGGCACGCCGGGCAATCCTGCACCGGTACCCACATCAGCGACACTAAAGCTTAAATCATTACCATACAGCGGCTTAAGTGCCAGTGTAACTGTGAGTGAATCCAGAAAATGCCTTATCTGGACATCTTCGTAGTCGGTAATACTGGTCAGGTTGATGCGTTTATTCCAGCCGATGAGCTCCTGATAATAAACCTTGAACTGCTCAAGCTGCCGCTGATTGAGATGGATTCCCAGCTTTCCAGCCCCAGATTCAAGCCTTTTCACAATGCCAATTATAGCATTATCCCACTCTAATTTTATCTTTTCCCACCCACCGCCCTCGTATCATCGGCGGCTAGTCTTTAGATGTCTCCATCCACCGCCCTCGTAACATCCACTGCTTATCCTGTAGTCCCCCCACAGGGGAATGCGCAGCGAGAGGGAGCGAAGCCCCATATATTTTCACTGGGTGTTTAAGAGAGGCATCAGCCCCTCTTTATTAATCCTCCCCATCTCCTGTGAAACCTCGTCAGGAGAGGGGGACACAGGGGTTGAGGTAGAAAATAATCCTCAACCCTTCCCATTAACAACCAGCCTCAAAACCGCGACAAAACCCGCATTCTCAAAGAATAGTTTTTCCAAAACAAATCAAACCACCAAAAGTCAACCCTTCAATGTCACAATTTTACCCCCGACTCTAGCCCCCGTCGGCAACCGCAACCACCCCCCTTAACATAACTCTAAAAACAATTCAAACGTGTTTCTCCCCTCCCCACGATGGAATTGTTTCCCCTCAAAAAACTAGTGTCATGTTGCGTGGCTAAAGTACCACGAACCAGTAATAGAGATACACCACAACGCCCGCAAAGACAACGCTGTCCATGCGGTCGAGGAAACCACCATGTCCCGGCATGAGACTGCCCGATTCTTTGACGCCGGCGTTACGCTTCAGCATAGATTCTACAAGGTCACCGATTTGGCCGAATACGCTAACCAGTACACCAAGAAATATAGCCTGGCTATAGCCCAGTGGAACTTGCAGGGGTGTAGATAGAGTGAAAAGCAGACTGATAATCACGGCACCGAATAATCCGGCAATAGCTCCCTCCCACGTTTTGGCAGGACTGATGCGCGGTGCCATGTGGTGTTTTCCGAGGGTCCTGCCAACGAAGAAAGCAGATGTGTCAGAAGCAAATGTAGCCAGCAGCGCAAGAAACACAAAATTGCGACCAGCTTCCGGGAAAGCATCTGTCCCGGGCTCAAGCCTTAATGCCACCAGATAGCTAAGAAGCAGTCCTATATAAAGAATTCCGGCTACTACCCAGGCCCAATTAGAAAAAGCCCCCTCTCTCCTGTGAATGACCACTACTAATATCAAAGAAAGTATCACCGCCGATGTTAACAAGAGCGGTACAGAGAGTTCATAATCGAAATGAGGGTGCACTATAAATAAAAGGCTCCAGACCATGCCGAAACAGGTCAGCGGTATGACTTTATAAACAGCCACCATCTTGTAGAATTCGAGTACTGCCAGTAGTCCCCAGATAGCCGTAAATACAGTGAACCAGGGCAATGGTTCATCGAACCAGATGGCGGCAATGAGAAGAGGAATGCCCCACAGCGCTGTTATGACTCTTTTCCTGAGCATTTGGCCTTCGCTTGCAACCCGCCAAAGCGCCTCTGTCTCCGGCTATATGTCAGCAATGCTTTCTCCAAGTCCCCTTCTTTGAAATCTGGCCAGAGAACTGGTGTGAAATAATATTCGCTATAAGCCGCCTGCCATATCAGAAAATTACTGGTACGAATCTCGCCACCAGTGCGAATGACCATGTCAACATTGGGGAAGCCAGCCGTATAGAGATAATCCCCGAAAAGTTTTTCATCTATATCCTGCGGCGGCACCCCCCTGGCTATAAGGCGGCGTGCTGCATCAATAATCTCCATACGCCCGCCGTAATTAAGAGCAACGCCCAGGGTCATGCCCGTATTGTTAACCGTGAGTTTTTCAGACTGGTCTATGGACTTTCGCATCCTCTCCGGCAGTTCCTCCAGGCGACCGATATGCCGAATCTTAACGCCATTTTTGTGTAGCTCGCGGCTTTCTTCATCGATTACTTCTTCTAAAAGCTGGAATAAGCCATTGACCTCATCCTCAGGCCGGCCCCAATTCTCGGTGGAAAAGGCATAGAGTGTAACGAACTTGATACCATGTTTATCAAGGCACCTAATCAGCGGTCGGATGTTCTCATACCCGGCTCTATGTCCCTCCAGTCGGGGCAATCCGCGCTGTTCCGCCCACCTACCATTGCCATCCATGATGAAGGCTACATGCTTGGGAAGACCGGGTATTTTACCCATAGTAGTTGAGATAACCACCACCTTGCCTAACTGATTAAGGGCAAACTTATGCCACCGGGGTTAGACTTCCATGAGTTCTTTTTCTTTATCTTTGCCAATCTGTTCGACATCAGACATGAAACGGTCAGTAAGCTTTTGCAGCTGGTCCTGAGCGCGTTTCTGCTCGTCCTGTGATACTTTCTTGTCCTTCTCAAGCTTCTTGAGTTCGTTGAGAGCTTCATGTCTTAGACTACGTATCGTTATCCTTCTTTCCTCAACCCTTTTATGCACCACCTTAATCAGTTCCTGTCTTCGTTCCTCGCTGAGTGGCGGGATACTTATCCGGATGATGTTGCCGTCATTAGATGGATTCAGTCCGAGTTCGGCCTTCAGAATAGCCTTCTCGATACTGCTTATACTGCTCTTATCCCACGGCTGGATAATGAGTAAACCAGCTTCTGGTGCCGAGATGCCAGCCAACTGATTCAATGCAGTCGGAACACCAGCATATTCCACCTTAACGTGCTCAACGAGGGCAGGTGTAGCGTGCCCGGTTCGGATAGTCGCTAAATCTTCACGGAAAACCCTCACCGAAGCCTTCATCTTACTTTCGATACTTTGCAGAGCCTCGCTAACCATATTAATTCTCACTTGATACAAGCGTACCTATCGGCTCACCAAGTACGGCCTTCTCCATACTGCGGTTGGCCTCAAGGTTAAAGACAATAATCGGCAGCTTGTTATCGAGACATAGAGACAAGGCAGTAGCATCCATAACTTTCAGACGCCTATTCAATGCCTCAAGATGCGTAATCCTGTCGAACTTCTTAGCACTGGGGTCTTTCCTAGGGTCAGCCGTGTATATACCATCCACGTTATTTTTTGTCATGAGCAATACCTCAGCCCCAATTTCTATTGCCCGCAGAGCAGCAGCAGTATCGGCGGTCATATACGGATTCCCGGTACCTCCTGCAAAGATGACCACCCTGCCCTTTTCCAGGTGCTGGATAGCACGCCGCCTGATATAGGGTTCAGCCACTTTATTAATCTCTAAAGCCGACTGCGTCCTGGTATTGACTTTTTCCCGCTCTAATATATCTTGAAGGGCCAAGGCATTTATTACTGTGGCCAGCATTCCGGCATAGTCGGCAGTGACCCTTTCCATGCCGTCTGCTTCAGCCTCAGCCCCCCGCCAGATATTACCCCCACCAACGACAATAGCAACACGAACTCCCATCTCTATCACGTTTTTAATTTGCCTGGCTATCCTGGTCAATGTAGGAGTGTCAATTCCGTATCTGAGTTTGCCACTCAACGCTTCACCGCTGATTTTGAGTAATACCCGTTTATATTTGGCTTCAGGCATTTTCTCGGTCTCTAGCTACCTAACTCATATCTGGTGAATCGTCTTACCTGGATATTTTCCCCCACTTTGGCTACGGTTTCCATGATAACGTCTTTGACGGACTTGGTGGAGTCTTTTATATATGGCTGAAGAAGCAGGCAGACCTCCTGCGGTTCCACTTCAACTCCTTCCGGTATCTCTTCCTCAGATATAAACTGCGGTGATAATGCTGCTACCTGCATTGCCAAGCAGTGCGCTACTTCTCTAAACTCATCCGTACGAGCTACGAAGTCTGTTTCACAGTTGACTTCAATCATGGCTCCAATACGCCCAGCCGTATGTATATAGGCTTCCACTAATCCCTGCCCGGTGGCACGTTCCGCTTTTTTCTGCGCTTTAAGCAGTCCTTTCTCTTTCAGAACCTCCAGTGCCTTTTCCATATCACCTTCAGTGCTAACCAGGGCACTCCGGCAATCCATGATACCAGCACCGGACTGTTCTCTTAGCTCCTTAATCATCTTCGTCGAGATTTCCAAATCTGCCTCCTTACTCCTCCTCTGGTGTAAAAATAAGGGGTTCTGTTAATTCCATGGTTCCAATTTCATCTTCCAACACGCCCTCTTCTTCAACCACCTCAGCGGGAACCTCACCTATGCCGCTCCTACCTTCAATAACAGCATCGGCAATCTTAGTACATATCAGCTTTATAGCACGAATGGCATCGTCATTGGCGGGAACAGGATAGTCAATATCATCGGGATTACAGTTGGTATCAACTATAGCTACCACCGGTATGGCCATACGCCTGGCTTCAGCGAGCGCGATTCTTTCCTTGGTGGGGTCGACAATAAACAGGGCTCCGGGCAGGGTGGTCATTTCTTTGAAGCCACCCATCTGGCGGTTCATCTTGTCAATTTTCTCGCCAAGCTTAAGGACTTCCTTCTTGGTCAGCCGGCCGAACTCGCCTCTGGCCTGCTGGTCTTCCAGGCGCACAAGCTGGTCAACCCGTGCCTGTATCGTGGAGAAGTTGGTGAGCATTCCTCCCAGCCAGCGCTGGTTGACGTAGTACATTTCACAGCGCAGGGCCTCTTCCTCTACCGACTCTTGAGCCTGCTTTTTGGTGCCTACAAAAAGGACGGTTTTACCTTCGGCGACAATATCCCGAATAAAAGCGCAGGCCTTGTCAAGCATGACAGCGGTCTTTTCAAGGTCGATAATATGGATGCCATTACGTTTGGTAAAGATGTAGCTTTTCATCCGGGGGTGCCACCGGCCGGTTTGATGTCCGAAGTGGGCACCGGCTTCCAGTAGCTGCTTGATAGTTGCTGTATCCGGCAAGTTAGTAGACCTCCCATAGTATATTAATCATAAGTGTCAGGAATCTGGTCTTTTACAGTATAGCATACCTCCTGTTTAGCTATCAATATGTTTATGTTAAGAAAAATTACGTAAACAATTCGTGCGGGGGCAGGCGTGAATTGTTTTTAGGGTTATGTTAAGCGGGGTGGCGGGCGGGGGTATATCTAAAATGGGGTGAGGTTAAAATAGTGACATTTTGGGGTTGACTTTGGCTGTTTTGATTTGTTCTGGGAAAACAATTATTTTGAAAACGGGGGTTTTGTCGCAGTTTTGAGAGAAAGAGTGGCTGACGACCTGAAAACAGGCGTCTTCATCGACTATTTTGTCCGCCATTTGCTTCCCGGCCTATTTATATCTGGCTGTTCTGGGGTCGTGGTTCCTGAAGTGGGCGATGCGGATGCGCTTCATCCGGCCGTTTTCATCTAGGTTGTAGACGACCCAGTTGGTCATGATGTTGATATCGCCTTTCTTCCACCGCTGACCGGCAGAGGCCGGGGCGTCCTTGAAGGTATGGAACTCGGTGTAGAGCTCCACGAAGAGAAGGTCGCCCACCGCCATGAAGTCGCCGAGCTCCAGGAACTCTCTGGTGTGCGCGTGAAGGGCCTTATAGTTGGCGACGAACTCCGCGGGGCCGTGTAGCGTCAGGGCGGGAGCCGGAGGGCCGTAGGGATTATCGAAGTACTCCACGGTGATATCCGGCGCGAAGTAGTCCGTCAGGGCGTCATAGCGTTTGTTGTTGAAATGGTCCACGTATTCAAGATACTGCTTTCTGTTCATACTGCGCCTCCATATATTGGATACTCGCCGAAAGTTTAGCCTATTTTAGGGCTGATGGCAAGGAGGGGGAGGTTATTTGCGGATTAGACACGGATGATGCGAGGGCGGCGGGTGGGAATAGATAAAAAATTGGGGGGGGTGGGGTGTTGATTCCCGTAATGACGCTTACGTAGCGTGATATCAATCTATCCCCCTAGCCCCCTTCCTTTGGTAAAGGAAGGGGGAATTTTTTCAAGGGGATTATAGATGATTGGGGCTTTTATTTATGGATGGCCAGTGCCGTGTATAATCTAAAAGGACGCCGCCTCCTTTTTACCAGTAAAGGAGTGTAAATCATCAGGGAAAATGGGACACATTAAAGACATAAGGTAAATGACACTTTGGGGCTTGCTCCTGCTCTCCGGAAGAAGTAAAGTAACGACTGAAGAAGGAGCGAGTCATGACACAGGAAATAAGCGATAATTTCTGGCAAGCTGAGGCCAGAACCCAGCAAACGAAGCAACTCATACGAGACATCAAGCGTATCACCCGCCGCAAGTTCACTTCTGAAGAGAAGATCCGCATTGTCCTTGAAGGCTTTCGTCGGGATACTCCCATCAGGGACCTCTGCCGTCGTGAAGGCATACGCCCCAGTACCTACTATGCTCGGCTCAAGGACTTTATGGAGGCTGGCAAAGAAAGACTCACCCGAGATATCGCCAGGGACGCTACTGGGGCTGAGGTACAGGAAATCAAGCGTGAAAACGCCAGGCTTAAGCAGTTGGTATCCGAGTTATCTCTCCAGGTGCATGTACTTAAAAAAACGGCAGCGCCGGATCTCGAATAAAGGGGAGGTATATCCGGGTGAGTGCCATAGAAAAGGGTGAGATACTGGTGCTTGTTGCTGATTCAGGATTACCGCGACGGCGGGCTCTGATTCAGTTGGGGCTGCCGAAAAGCACGTACTACCGCTGGCTGAGGCGGCAGAATGAAGGAACACTGGAGGACAGGAAAGGCGGTTCGCCATTACCCTGGAATAAGCTGAGGCCCGAGGAAGAATCGAAGATATTAAATCAGGCACGGGCATCCCCTGAGCTGTCCGCCCGGCAGCTGGCTTTGAAGCTCGTTGATACCGAAGGCTGGTATGTATCGGAGAGTACTGTCTATCGCATCCTGAAGCGAGAGGGGTTAATCAAACCGGCTGAGGTTATTGGTTTCAAGGCTGACAAGGAATATCACCGCAAGACGAAGAGGCCGAATGAAATGTGGGCTACCGACTGCAGCTATCTCAAGGTTATAGACTGGGGCTGGTATTACCTGGTAACGGTGATGGATGACTATAGCCGCTTCATCCTGGCCTGGGAACTCAAATCAGATATGGCGGCGTCATCCCTCATTGATGTCGTCCAGAAGGCGGTGGATTTTACCGGTATGACGGACGTGCCTGTGGAGGACCGGACGGCAC
>CAZPQB010000006.1:0-36034 GCA_964588605.1 uncultured Dehalococcoidaceae bacterium
ACGAAGCTGGCGCCGAAGCCGAAGCCGACGATAAGGTGGGGTGCGATTTGCGGGTTAGTGTTGCCGCCATAGGCAAAGAAAATAACGGTGACACCAATCAGGCTCAGAGCGGTGATAAGGAACCCGGAGACGGCGCCACCGCGAAGTGCGACGTTGACAGCCTCAGATAGATTTTTCTGTGCGGCGGCGGCACAGCGTACATTTGATTTCACCGCGATATACATACCTATGAAACCAGCCAGTCCTGAGCAGAAAGCGCCCACAAGGAAGGCAACCGCCGTACGCCAGCCTATATCAAATTCGCTGAGTCCTTCTACTTCGGTGCCGCCCAGCACGCCAACCAGAACACCAATAACGACGGCAATGACAATAGAATAGATAGCAATGGTGCTGTATTGACGCTTGAGAAACGCCCAGGCACCCTGAAAGATGATATCCCCGATTTCCCTCATCTTGGGTGTTCCCATGGGACGATTCAGTACATTTTTGGCAAGTAGCGCGGCGAAGATGATTGTAACTACTGCCGAAGCAGGTACAATCCAGAATATTCCTGGCATATCTCTCCTTTCCCAGATTTATTAAGGTTGTACTATTCCTCAATGCCTGTCATCATTAATTTTCAAAAAAAATAGAGCAGAGTACATTATCCCCTGCTCTATTAATCGAGCATTTTCAGACGGGAAACATCAATCATTATTATATACAAAAAATGGGCTGGCTGTCTAATCATCTTCTTCCCTGGCACATCAAGAAAAAGGAAATATCTCCGTAAAGACTCTATCCTAATAATTTTGGTTACACTATATGTTCGTCCCGGCATTAGCAGCAGACTGACAACCTGTGTTATCGGCAGTCAAAACGATTTTACGATTTGCCTTTAATGTATTCTGGTGTCAGGGCTACGTTCATAAATATGACGGGTTTATTGACTACCTTAAAGTTAAGCGGGCAATGAATCGTTTCTTTCGGTATATGGAGGACGGTAGGCTCGGTGATAATGTGTTTTTCACCCTCCTCTCCTATTGACATTTCGATTTCGGCGTCAAAATCGGTGATGTCCAGAGAGTTACCGCCGAAGAAGTGGAGAAACTGGTCGAAGTCATGGGAATGAGGTTCATTCACCATAAGAAAGGGCTCTGTGATGCAGTTCCATAGCACAGAGAAATTTTTCTCCCCGACCTCTTTATGCTGACGGCTGAAAAATACCAATCTCGGGCCGAATTTCCCCTGCATTATCGGGTTTTTGAAAAAATATTTGCCGTATTTACCTTCAGACATACTGTCATTACCTCCAGATTACTGAGACTCGGTACGCTAATGCACGGTTGAGGCTGCTAGAACTTAACTCTAGGTATATCCGCTTCTTTCATGTTGTCGGCCATTGTCCAGAAATAGGCTTCGCCGGTATACAGGTGAAATACAGCCAGCAAAGGGTTATTCGGGTCGGTTATACCGTAATTCTTGACATTGGGTCTCTCTTTAATACACCTGGTTCTCAGAGCGACATCGTCGATAAATTTCACCTTACCGGATACCCTCATGGCTTTACTGAAATCCCTGGTGCAGAAATATGCTTCCAATTTATTATTTTTCTCAAGCTGCTTGACCATGGCTTTGGTGGTTTGTGACTGGAAATAGAATCCGGTCTCATCAGCAAACCACATACCTATAGCCCGGACCCTGGGCTGGTCACCATCTACGGTAGCCAGATAACACGTGGGATTATCATTAGCGAATTGTGCGTATTCTTTTAAAGCCATATTGTCCTCCTTCTCTTCATGTGCAGTCGGTTCTACCTGTCGCAGGGAGTGTATGCTGTTAACCCTTCGGATTCCACTTTACATCGGCGTAACGTTCCCTGAGTTTGGGCTTTTCAATCTTACCGGTGGGGTTGCGGGGAACATCACCGAAGAGTATTAGGCGGGGCCAGGCGTATTTGGGCAGTTGCGGCTCGAAGTAAGCCCTCATTTCTTCTTCAGTGAGGTCAACGCCCTCCTTAGGTTGAACCACAGCCGCCACGACCTCGCCATATCTGTCGTCGGGAATACCGATGATAGCCACGTCCTTGACCTTGGGCTGGCCGATCAGGACTGCCTCTAAATCGACCGGGAAGATATTCTCACCACCGCTGATAATCAGGTCTTTTTTCCGGTCAATGTAGGAGATAAAGCCTTCCTCGTCCTGCCGGACAAGGTCGCCGGTGTACAGCCAGCCATTCTTGAGGGTCTGGGCTGTTTGCTCGGGGTTCTTGTAATATTCCTTCATGATATGGTTCCCCTTGAGGATGAGCTCACCCACCGTGCCAGCGGGTACGTCCTCACCTTTATCGTTGATGACGCGGGCATCAAGATTGAGCCTCGGATAACCGAAGGAGCCGAGCTTATGGATATTCTCCAGGCCGAGATGCATGCATGGGCCTGAAGATTCTGTGAGGCCGTAGTTCTCTTCATAATCGATATTCGGGAAGTGTTTCAGAAAGCGCCGGACAAGTACCGGCGGGATAGGCTGGGCTCCGGAGTGAACGAGACGCAGGGAACTGACATCAAAGTCAGACAGCTTCAAATCACCTCTGTCAAGGGCGGTGACAATATCCTGGAGCCATGGCACCAGGAGCATACACAGCGTGATTTTTTCCTTGCTGATGGTTTCAAGTATGAGCGGGGCCGTTACTCTTTCGCCACCCGTCGTCAGCACCGCCCTGGCACCGGCAATAAGGCTGCCGAACCAGTGCATTTTGCCGCCCGTATGATAGAGGGGCTGAATGAGCAAGAAGCAATCTTTCCGTGTCTCGCGATGGGAGTAATTTTCATTGACGGCGGTATGCTCCAGACTCCTGTGGCAAAGGAGTGTCGCCTTCGGGTCTCCCGTGGTACCGGAGGTAAAATAGAGTCCGGCCTCATCCTCACCAGTCAACTGAATATCCACTGGTTCCGCCGATACCTTCGACAATATGTCCTCATAGGCCTCCATACCCTCCGGCACATTCTGGCCGACGAAGATATAGTGTTTTATCGTTGATAAATCAGGGCGTATCTCCTCCACCCGTTCGGTGAAATCCTGGTCAAGAATCATAATCTTGGGTTCGGCGATATCAACACAGTATTTAATCTGGCGGCTGATGAACCTGAAGTTGAGGGGAGCCGCCATGGCACCGGTCTTGAGAATGCCAAAATAGGCCTCAAGCCAGTTAATTGAATTCATCATCAGGTGCATAACGACATCGCCCTTTTTAATGCCCCTTTGGATGAGGGCATTGGCTACCTTGTTGGCTCTATCATTAAACTCTTTCCAGGTAATCGTCTTCCTGAGATTTTTACTCGGTGTTATCTCGATGAGCGCAGTGGAGTCAGGATACAGCCTGGCATTTCTGGCAAGAATTTCTGTAATAGTCATACTCTTAACTCCTTTTGTCCTACTTTTGTATAGTTGTTATATATGGGTGAGTAAAACATATTGAGGGATAGAGATATGGTGAACAGGGATATATGTATTAGCTAAGCCGATTATATGGCGGCTCATTGCTGGCATTAGGCTCAAGCTCCGCCTCACGCTGATATATTTCTCTGGATATTCGTATCCGGGGCTGTGAACACGCTTGATTATAGTCCATAATGGTGAAAATTGTCAATTTACTCAGCTTTGAGCGCTATCTGGCACTGTGCTATAATTTTATTGAGGAATTGGCGGGAACATGATAGAGCAGCTGGAAAAAATCGAAAAGCGTTATCGGGAAATAGATGAGAGAATGGCGCATCCCGAGGTAGCGACTGACCTCACTCAGTTACAGTCGCTGGCCCAGGAGAGAGCTGGCCTTGACGAAGTCGTCTCAAAATATAAGGAGTATAAGAAAGCCCTGAAGGAACTGGAAGATGTCAGGTCCATGCACGTTACTGGAATGGATGAAGATATGACATCTCTGGTAAAGCAGGAGATAGAAACCCTGGAAAATCGACTTGATAGTCTGACGCATGAGTTGAAGCTGGCGCTGCTGCCGCGGGACCCGAATGATGAAAAGGATATCATCATGGAAATCAGGGCGGGGGCGGGGGGTAATGAAGCCGCGCTTTTCGCCGCTGACCTCTTTCGTATGTACAGTCGATATGCCCAGAATAGAGGCTGGCAGACCGAGATTATCAGCATGAATGAAAGCGGTATCGGCGGTTTTAAAGAGATTATCTTCGAGATAAGAGGCGAGGGGGCTTTCAGCCGGATGAAATACGAAAGGGGAGTCCACCGGGTACAGCGAGTGCCGATAACGGAATCTTCCGGGAGGATTCACACTTCCACGGCTACGGTGGCCGTCCTGCCTAAAGCTGAAGAAGTGGACATTGAGATTAATCCTGATGATTTGAAGATTGATATTTTCCATAGCGGCAGTGCCGGCGGGCAGAATGTAAATAAGGTAGCGACTGCCGTAAGGATGACGCATTTACCCACCGGAATGGTGGTGACGTGCCAGGACGAACGCTCCCAGTTGCAGAATAAAATAAAAGCCATGTCGGTGCTCCGTGCCAGGCTCATGGATATGGAACAACAAAAGCAGGATGAGCAGATAACTTCGGACCGTCGCTCGCAGGTTGGCACCGGCGAGCGTGCCGAAAAGATAAGGACCTACAATTACCCGCAGGACCGGGTATCTGACCACCGCATTAATTTCAACTTTCATAACCTGCCCAGCGTTATGGATGGAGAGATTGATGAGCTTATTGACGCCGTGGCTACCACCGAACAGGCCAGACAGATGGGGGAAAAGGCAGTGTGAATCTTAAACAGGCACTGGCTTACGCCCGTGGGATACTTGCAGATAATAATATTGACGATGCCTCCCTGGAAGGGGAAGTTCTCTTAAGGCATATACTGGGCATAGACCGTACCCAACTGTTTTCAGAACTTGACCTTAACTTAACTCCATCTGAAGAAGAGATTCTCGGTCGGCTGGTCGAGCGCCGCCTGCAAGGTGAACCCTCGGCCTATATAACCGGACACCGTGAATTCTACGGACTGGATTTCCAGGTTGACCATAATGTCCTCATTCCCCGCCCTGAAAGCGAAATACTGGTGGAAAAGGCCATCAGCCTTGCTCAGAATCGCATGATATCCACTATAGCTGATATCGGCACCGGCTGTGGTGCCATTGCCATCAGTCTGGCGCTGAACCTGCCTGAAGTTAAAATATATGCCACCGATGTTTCCGCAGCCGCGCTCGAAGTGGCCAGAGCAAATTGCCGGAAACACGGTGTGGAAAATAGAATCAGCCTTTTACAGGGTAATATGCTCGAGCCGGTAGCGGAACCTGTTGACCTGATTATCGCCAATTTGCCTTATGTTCGGGAATCAGAGTTAGCCCGGAGCGGTCCGTTAAGTTTTGAGCCGGTACTAGCGCTGAACGGAGGACCGGATGGAGTATCCCGCATAAATGATTTATGCCATCAGCTGGCCGGCAAGCTCAGTTACGATGGGTGTGTCTTCATAGAGATAGGTCAGGGACAGGGGGAAACCGTATCTGACCTGTTACGGCAGGTTTTCCCGTTAGCCGGGATTGAAATAACCAAGGATTTCGCCGGCATCGAAAGGGTAGTGAGCCTGTGTTTGACACGTAGTTGAGTTTAGTGATAAATTAGGCATGGTTTCCACCCCGGCCAGGTCTTAAAAAAATCTTAGAGAGGTTATGCTTGCAGATGAATATTATCGTGTGTGTCAAACAGGTTATTGACCCCGAAGCGCCTCCAAGCAGTTTCAAAATAAACGCGGCTGCTGTTAAAGCCGAGATGCAGGGGGCGGCACCGGTAATCGACCCTTACGGCGAATACGCTGTAGAGGCGTCTATGAAAATCAAGGATGCTTACGGTGGCAAGGTTATGGTGGTGAGCATGGGCGCTAACCTGCTGCGTGAAGTAGTGAAAAAGCCGCTGTCCATGGGTGCCGATGAACTTATCCTGCTGGAGGACGAGGCCTACACTGGCGGCGATAGCTGGTCGACGGCCTTCGCTCTAGCCACGGCGATAAAAAAGCTCGGCGAATATGACCTCATCCTGTGTGGCCGGGAAGCCTCTGATACGAATGCTGGTCAGACAGGCTCCGGTATCGCCGAGATACTGGGTCTGCCGTGTGTAACACTGGCCAGGAAAATAGATATAGAAGACGCCAAGGCCAGGGTAGAGCGTGTAAGTGCCGACGGCTATGATGTCATTGAGGTACCGCTGCCCGTAGTTATTACGGTCAGTAATGAAATCGGCGAGCCTCGCTATCCCACCATAAAAGGTATTATGGCCGCCAAAAAGATAGAGCCGGTTATCTGGAAGCCTGCTGATATCGGCGTCGAGCCTTCGCAGGTTGGCGCTGCTGGACAACGGTCTAAAATACAGAAGCTGTTCCAGCCGGTTCACGAAGGTAAATGCGAACTTGCCTCCGGGGAAACCCCGGAAGAGGCGGCGGAAAACCTTGCCGCAAAACTCAGGGAAGCCAAGTTACTCTAAATAATTAATAATAATTTAACTTTTCACATATACAATGAAGGAGAATAAGTTAATGAGCGATAATAAAGGCGTTGCGGTTTACTGTGAGATAAAAAACGGGAAGCTAATGCCTATTTCTACCGAAGCTCTGGGCATAGGCAGGAAGCTGGCGGATGATTCAGGACAGGAACTATCGGCTGTGCTGGTAGGGAGCGATGTCGCCGGCCTGGCCCAGGATGCAGTATCGTACGGTGCTGATAAGGTATACGTTGTTGATGCTCCAGTACTCAAAGATTACCAGACAGACTCCTATAGGCTGGTAATGGAGAAGGTGGTAAATCAGGTGAAACCTCAGGTCCTCATTATGGCGCAGAATGATGTAGGTCGGGACCTGGCACCAAGACTGGCCTTCAAACTGGGTACAGCGGTCACGATGGACTGTGTCGAGCTGGCTATCGACGGCGACTCTAAGAGGCTTTTACAGACAAAGCCCGTTTATGGCGGTAATGCCCAGGCAGTCTTTGTCAGTGAGACCGACCCTCAGATAGTAACGATTCGAACCAAAGCCATGACTCCCCTTGAGCCAGATGCATCCCGTAAAGGGGAGGTTATTAATATAGACGCTGGAATTGATGCATCGGAAATAAGAACCAAGATTCTGGACAAGGTAGTGGAAGAGGTCAAGGGTATAAAAATCGAGGATGCTGATGTGGTGGTCGCCGGGGGTAGAGGAATTGGCAGTGCCGAAGGTTTCGCTCAACTGGAGGAACTGGCCAGCCTGCTCAAGGGAGCTGTGGGTGCCAGCCGTCCACCCTGCGACAACGGTTGGGTGCCGGATACCTTGCAGGTGGGCCTTACCGGCAAGATTATCGCCCCTGAACTATATATCGCCATAGCTATATCCGGCTCCAGTCAGCACCTGAGTGGCTGTTCCGGCTCCAAGAACATTATCGCCATTAACAAAGACCCTGAGGCAAATATATTCCGTCAGGCTCGATTCGGTGTTGTCGGCGACTGGAAGAAGGTGCTGCCTGCCTTCACGGCGAAACTAAAGGAGCTTCTGGCTTCGTAAAATAAAACACCTGTTGATTTAATGCGGTCAAATTGCATTGCAGTGCGTATCTGACTTTGCTATAATACGTGTTTGTAAATAGTATATGTGAAAAATTTTAGCGTATGTGAGGTGGTATAGCGATGAAAATGCTGAGATTGATTTCCTGTTTATTACTGCTGGTGATGATGGCGACTTTCTCCCTACCCGGTATCGCCCTGGCGCAGGATGGAGAAGAGGAAGAGGGACCAAAAATAGAGGAGACAATCACACTATCGCCACTTTACCCCAAGGTGGAATCGATTGCCGGGGGCACTTTTGAGTTTAATGTGCAGTTCGCATATATAGGACTGGAACCCAAAGTATTTGATATTAAGTTCACCTCACCTAAAGGCTGGGATGTCTACATGACGCCACGATATGAGAAGGAAAAAAAGATATCATCCGTGACACTGACACCATCTCTTACCAGCAGGGAGGAGTTCAGAATAGTCGCCACGGCCCCCGACTGGCCGCTGCCTGATCCCGGCGATTACAAAATAACCGTAGATGCTACTTCGGATACTGTCAGCGGTAGCACCGAGGTTACCGCGGTAATAACAGCGTTTTATTATATGAAGATGGTGCCTACGAACGAACGTTATGATACCACCGCCAAGTCAGGTGAGGATAATGTCTATTCGATATCAATTGGAAATTTGAGTACTGATTTTGTTGAGGATATAAAATTCTCATCGAGCAATCCTGAAGGCTGGTCAGTGACGTTCAATCCCGACAAGATAGAGGTTATGGAAGCTTTCAGTGAGCAAACGGTAGAGATGACAATCAAACCACCGGCCAAGACGGTAGCCGGGGATTATATGATAAGTATCCGGGCAGCGGGTAAACAGGCATCTTCTGATGATAAAATGGATGTCAGGGTTACCGTTGAAACACCCACTATCTGGGGGTGGGTTGGTGTAGCTATTATAGTTATCGTTATCATCGGCCTGATTTTAGTCTTCATGCGGTTTAGTCGGCGATAGCAAATGAATGAGAAACTGGCCATAGAAACACATGACCTTACCAAGACCTATGATGGCACTACGGTAGTTGACCATCTTAGCTTCCATGTGCGGGAGAATGAAGTATTCGGTCTGCTGGGTCCCAATGGTGCCGGCAAGACGACCACGATACTGATGCTGCTGGGACTGAGCGAACCGGCCTCCGGCAGTATCCATGTATACGGTTACAATCCCACCAGGGAACCACTTAAGGTCAAGCGTATTGTGGGGTATCTCCCGGAAGAGGTTGGCTTTTACGAGAACCTTACTACCAAAGAGAACCTGGAGTTTATAGCCGATTTGAATGGCATCAGTCCCGCGGATACGAGCCGTCGGATTGACGAAGTGCTGGAGATGGTTGGCTTAACCAAGGAAAGGGACATGTTGACCGGTAAATTCTCTCGCGGTATGAGACAGCGCCTGGGTATTGCCGACGTGCTGATTAAAGAGCCGAAACTGATTATCCTGGACGAACCCACGTCGGGACTTGACCCCAGAGGCATCAACCATCTGCTTGACATTATCGCAGACCTGCCTGGGATGGGAACAACGGTATTACTATCGTCTCATCAGCTGTACCAGGTACAGAGGGTATGTCATAACGTTGCCATATTATCTAAAGGGAAACTGGTCATAGAGGGCTCTATAGATAAGCTTGGGCGGGAGGCGTTAGCCGGGGGAAGATATATTATAGAAGTCGAAACGGCCGAACCAAGCACAGAGCTTGTAGACATCCTCAAGAAGATTAAGGGAGTGAGCGGAGTTGAAGCCGACGGCAATATACTCAGGGTCAGCACTGATTCTGACCTGCGTTCGGAAATAGCCAGGACAGTGGTGGATAGTAACGTCTCACTTGTACAGATGAAGGTGCACGAGTTTTCTCTGGACGAGATATATATGAAGTACTTCAAAGAAGAATAGGTTGACATAATGCTAGCGATATTGCGTAAAGAACTCTCGGACCATTTTACCAGTTTCAGATGTCTGATATTGTTTCTGCTGGTTTTTTTGATTTGTGGCCTGACAATCTACTCGGCTCAGCAGGGGATTCGCAGTGCCGGTAACGAAGGCTTTATCTTCCTGAGACTTTATACTACCGAACTGCAGGGGGTGCCTTTTGCTTTTCTGTTTAATTTCGTAAATTTCATGTCTTTATTCTTCATTCCCATTATTGGCATCGTGCTGGGTTTCGATGCTATCAACAGGGAACGTTCCAGCGGTACTCTTAGCCGCATAATGTCGCAGCCTGTATACAGAGATAGTGTTATTAACGGAAAATTCCTGGCAGGTATAATTGTTTTATCTCTAATGATGATAACGTCTGTCCTTGTCATCGGAGGCTATGGACTGAGGATGATTGGTGTAGCGCCGAGCGCCGAGGAAATTATCAGGATATTCATCTACCTTGTTTATACCATCATATTCGGCGCGTTCTGGATAGGGTTATCTATACTTTTCTCCATTCTGCTTAGAAGTCTGGCGACTTCAATTATATGCTCAATCGCTATCTGGATATTATTCAGCTTCGGGATACTGGTAATAGCCATTGGTTTGGGCAGGGAATCGATGGAAACATTCCAGACGATACTCAGATTCTCACCCAACTGGCTGTTCGGGCAGGCGTCATCGGCGATACTGGCGCCAGTGGTAAGAACGCTGGGAACGATTTCGCCGGCAGAAATGGCCTATATGCTGCCAAATCCATTGAGTCTCGGCCAGAGCCTGGTACTTATCTGGCCAAACTTCACGAGCCTGCTGAGTATCAGTATAATCTGTTTCGCTGTCAGCTATATTCTCTTTATGAGGCAGGAAATAAGAGCTATATAACCTCCGCAATCAGGCCCGCCCCCTCATTCCACCTCACCAGCCAGGCTGAGTTAACCTTTTTCTGCCTTCTCCGCCTGCCTCTGGGCGATTATCTTCTGGGTAATTTGAGCCGGCACCTCTTCATAGTGGTCTAATTCCATGGTATAGGTCGCTCTTCCCTGGGTCATTGACTTCAGGTCAATAGCATACCGCTGGGCTTCGGCAAGCGGTACCTGCGCCTCTATGATGTTGATGTCACCCGCGGGATTCATGCCCAGTACGCGAGCCCGTTTGGTATTGAGGTCGCCGATAATATCACCGGTAAGGTCGCCGGGAACGGTTACTTTGAGGTTCATTATCGGCTCCAGAAGGATAGGATTTCCCGCCGCGAATCCCTTTTTAAATGCCTGCGACCCGGCGATTTTGAAGCATATTTCCGAGGAATCGACCGGGTGAAAGCTGCCGTCATAAAGGGTCGTCTTTACGGCCACCACCGGGTAACCGGCCATCACGCCGTCATGATATGCCTCGTTAACACCCTTTTCGACGGCGGGAATGTAGTTCTTGGGCACGGAGCCGCCGACTATCCTTTCGGCAAACTCGTTACTGCTGCCGCGAGGCAATGGCTCCATCTCCAGCAGGACATGGCCGTACTGGCCGTGACCACCGGACTGTTTCTTGTGTTTGTATTCTGCTCTGGACGGCACAGTAATTGTCTCTTTATACGGGACTTTAGGGATAGCCAGCTCAACGTTAACACCGAATTTACGTCGCATTTTTTCGGCAGCCACGTCAAGGTGAGTGTCACCCATACCTGAAAGGATTGTCTCGCCGGTGTCCAGCTCGCGCCGTACCTGCAGAGTCGGGTCTTCCTCGGTTAAACGCGCTATGGCTGTCCCCATCTTATCCACATCGGTCTTGGTCTTGGGATATATTGCCTCGCTGAAGATGGGCTGTGGAAAAACAACAGGAGTTATCTTTATAGGCTTTTCATGTGTGCACAGGGTATCCCCGGTGTCGGTAACGTTCAATTTAGCAACAGCGCCAATATCACCAGCTCTGACCTGGGCTACCGGCTCCTGCGCCTTGCCTCTCAGAGTGAAAAGCTGGCCTATACGCTCCATTGCATCCTGAGTGGCATTCCATACCTGGGAGTTGCTGTCGATAACACCGTTATAGACACGGAAGTAAGTTAATTTACCAACATAGGGGTCGGCGGTAGTCTTGAACACGAGTGCCGCCAGTGGTGCCTCTTCACTTGGCTCAACAGAACCGCTATCCACAATTACTTTAGATTCCTTGGGCACAGGGAGGTAGTTACAAATTGCATCCATCAGCCGGCCAACGCCAATATTCTGCAACGCCGAGCCGGCCAGTATCGGCACAATACTGCCGGCTGTTACTGCCCGGCGCAGGTTGGTTATAAGTTCTTCCGGACTGATTTCCTCGCCGCCAAGGTATTTCTCAATAAGGGCGTCATCGACTTCAGCAATCGCCTCAACCAGTTTCTCCCTATATGAATCGACCTGAGACTGCAAAGCTGAAGGTATTTCAGCCTCTTTGGCCGGAGAACCGATATAGGCTTTCATTGTCAGCAGGTCAACAACCCCTTCAAAGCTGTTTTGAGCACCTATGGCCAGTTGCAGCGGCAGGCATCGGGAACCGAGATTGCTCCGTATCTCCTCTACAACCTTGAAAAAGTCAGCGTTCTCACGGTCCATTTTGTTAACGAATATGAGACGGGGCAGTTTGGCATCCTCACAGTATTCCCAGACCTGCTCCGTACCGACTTCCACACCTGAAGCTGCGCAAACCACGATGACAGCGCCCTCGCTGACCCTCATACCGGCTTTAACCTCGCCAATAAAGTCAGCGTAACCCGGGGTATCAACCAAATTTATTTTATTGTCCCGCCATTCACAGGGGAGCAGAGATAGATTAATGCTGATTTTACGCTTAACTTCATCAGGGTCATAATCGGAAGTCGAAGATCCGTCATCGACCCTGCCCAATCGACTTATTGCTCCAGCTGAAAAAAGCATCGCCTCCGCCAGAGATGTCTTGCCAGCCCCGCCGTGGGACATCAAAACCGTGTTGTGAATATTTTCGAGTCCGAATTTCTGCATGTAATCACCTGCTCTTAGTATTTTCCGAATACTATTATACCCGCAGTATACCGAACACGGCAAGCTGGCGATGTATAGATTGTCTACTTTAAAAACAGGGGGGTGACAAACGTTTCGATAATTGCGGCGGGAACCAGCAGAATCAGGGCAAACACAAGGTATTTGAGGTCCTTTTTAAATGCCGGCAGCAGATTGCTTTTATCTCTTGAGAAGACAGTAATTATACACATAAATCCGAAGTGAAGGGCGGCGGCCTGGCCGATGATGAAAGCGGGGATTTCAATAATACCATGAGGCAGAATGCCAGCTATTATATGGCCTACTGATTCCTCCTCAGCTACAATCATGAGAACCAGAGATATAAGCGTACTATTTAGAAGAAGAGAGAAGATGGGTATCAGGCACAGGATGGGACTGAATATGAAACTGAACAGGAGAGCTATAGCGTTCTTGAAAAAGATAAATACGGCCAGCGTGGCTGTAAACGCCTCAAAAGCACTGCCGATTTCCGCGAGACTCTCCAGGTCTTCTGAGAAGAAATCAATAATATCAGATGGCATGGTAAGGCTTATCACCACGCCGGCAACGATACCAATGGCAAATAAGCCGATGGCAATCAGGACCCATAATTTATAGCGTGTATAGAACGCGCTATGGTTATTAACTCCATTTGTCATGGATAACAATCTCGGACAGTTCTTTTCTGGGGGGAGCCTTGCCTTCCCGTTCGGGGACACCCAGCGGGAACATAACAACCACTCTATAGCCCTCAGGCACTCCCAGGACTTTCTCGACCATAGGAGCATCAAAGGCGCCGATAATCACGGTGCCCAGGCCCATAGCATGTGCTGCCAGCACCATATTCTGCACCGCCAGGGCGGTATCAAACATAAACCAGTCACCTTTATCGGTAACGGGTATGCCATCAGGTTTAGCACCAGGTTGACAGCCTGACCTGCCCATTTTGGCGCCGACAACGATTATCACCGGCGCATCATAAATAGCTTTATTCGCCGGATTATCCACCTCTTTATCAGGTAACTTAAGCTTCATCGGGATTCTGGCTAATTCGGCCTTTATTTCGGGGTCGCGCACCACAATGAAGCGCCAGCACTGCGTATTTCCCCAGGACGGCGCCCAGCGGCCGGCCTCCAGAACTGCTTCTACCGCCTTATCATCTACAGGGTCAGCTTTAAAGTGACGAATACTCCTCCTGGTTCTAATAGCTTCCAATACTTCCATAGCTCTTCTCCTTAGCGATTTTTCAGGCGTTCTCAGCAGCATATAAAAAACGGTATAAAACGATACGCAATGATTACCCGCGGTTTCTGGCGTTTGTATACGGTATCCCGGCTATTTACCGTATTTATCGTAGGAAACAATATCAGAAAGCTCTTTTCTTGGCGGGACCTGGCCCGCATGGTCGGGGACACCCAGCGGAGTCATGGTGGCTACACAGTAGCCTTCTGGTACTTCAAGAATCTCAGCCGCCTTTTTAGCATCAAAGGAACCGACAATCACCGTGCCCAGTCCCAGCGCATGAGCCGCCAGAGTCATGTTCTGCACGGCTAGAGCGACATCAAACATCAGCCAGTCGCCTTTATCGGTAGCGGGTGTGCCGTCGGGATTACAACCGGCCACACCCATTTTGGCACAGGCAACAATCAGCACCGGGGCTTGCACGATAGCCCTGGCGGCTGCATTCTCAAGCCATTCGTCTTCGAACCTGATTTTCGTAAGGCAACCAGCCACGGAGGCCTTAATTTCAGGGTCACGCACCACAATGAAGTGCCAGCACTGCGTATTCGCCCAGGATGGAGCGCAGTGCCCGGCTTCAAGGACCTTTTTCAAATTATCATCACTTACTGGGTTTGACTTATACTTACGAATGCTCCTCCTAGTTTTGATAGCTTTAAACACGTCCATGATTATCCACCTTCAGTTGATTAATTTTCCCAGGCGTTTTTACCTATAAGAGAGACGAAACGGCAGCCACCCAGATTCTTTACCACGTTCCTGTCCTTACGTCTCGTGACCTTGCACAATTCCTGAATGTACCGGGAACCCACCGGAATTATCATACGTCCGCCGATAACTAACTGGGAGACAAGGTCGTCAGGTACACTGGGCGCACCCGCGGTTACTATGATAGCGTTGTAAGGTGCACCCCGCTTCCAGCCCAGAGTCTCTTCGGCGAGATGTATCTCTATATTGTGATAGCCCAGATTATCCAGGATAGTCCGGGCGGCCTTTGCCAGAGACGGCACACGCTCAACCGTTACCACTTTTAAGACCAGCTCAGCCAGAATAGCCGTCTGATAGCCGCTACCGGTCCCTATCTCCAGTACTTTTTCATCACCAATTAATTCCAATGCCTCTGTCATGAGAGCGATGATATATGGCTGCGAGATTGTCTGTTCCCAACCAATTGGTAACGGCCTGTCTTCATAGGCCAGATGTCTGTTTTCCTCCGGAACGAACCGTTCGCGGGGTATACGTAACATTGCCGCCAGTACCCGCTTATCTTTTATCTCGGTACTGAGTTGCCTGATTAATCTAGCCCTGGCTGCTTCGTAGTCCATAGTGGCCACCGGAGAAGGACTAGGATAAAACTATAGCCGAAATAATGAGGATAACGATAATTATCCCTGCCAGGATACCGATGGTGCGCAATTCACTGGCGATATAGGGATACTGCATGGTTCTCGTTTTCGCCGGTGAGGTTACTGTTTTTGGTATTGATATTGTACCGGTGGCGGTAGCTTGCCCGGGTATCCCAGCCGCTACCTGCTGTACGGAAATAACACCCTGCCGCTGCCTGGCTTTGCTTTTCTTACTATGATGATGCTTCCCCTTAGCATGCCGTGATTTACCTGGCATACGTTACCTCCTGCTATCAACTATTTGGCTCTGGGATGAGATTCATCGTAAGAGCGGCGAACGTGTTCTGTGGTCAAGTGAGTGTAAACCTGGGTGGTAGAGATGTTAGCATGTCCCAGTAATTCCTGGACCGACCTTAAATCCGCACCGCCACTCAGCATATGAGTGGCAAAGCTATGCCTCAAGGTATGGGGGCTTATCTTATCATCCAATCCAGCGGATTTGGCATATTCCTTCAATTTCTGCCAGAAGCCCTGCCTGGTTAGCCGTTCACCGCGGGCATTAAGAAAAAGTGCTTCTTCCTTCCTACCGCGAGCCAACTTCAAGCGGTCTTCTTCTATATATTTCTTTATGGTCATGGCTATTTGCTCGTAAAGTGGGATAATGCGTTCCTTGCGCCCTTTGCCAAAACAGCGCACAAAATAATCGCCCTCGGTATTCACATCACCCAGGTTCAAAGCTACCAATTCGCTTATCCTCATACCGCTGGCATACAGTAGCTCCAGCATGGCTCTATCCCTTTTGGCTTCGGCTGTCGTCAGCTTAGCTGGTTGTTCTAAAAGGAGACGAACCTGGTTAATCGGGATGGGCTTGGGTAAAGCCTTCCCCACGCTGGGGGAGGCCATATTCTCGGTGGGGTCAACCTTGATAATGCCTTCTGCTACCAGAAAACTGAAGAAAGACCTTGCCGCGGCAACTTTGCGAGCCATCGTTGTCGCTACATAGCCCCTCTCCTTTAGGTCAAGCATATAGCTTAGCATGCTTTGCCGATTGAAATTAGTCCAGGAAAGGGTAGAACCCTGCTTGGATAACTCCTTTTTGGCAAAGTCAGCTAATCCTGTCAGGTCATTCCGGTACGCCGCTATAGTGTTCTCAGAGTATCCCTTCTCTACCAGAAGGTAATTCAGAAAGCTTTCGATTGGCTCTCTCATTATTTCTCCTCACTTTTTGATAATCCGGCTGAAATTACTAATTCCGATTTACCCATGTATTTTAACATAATATTGTAATATTTAAAAGAGTAATTAGTAATTATAGATAGAAAGTACTTAATTTCCTATTAGCTCTTTCTACCCCCGAATTACCCATGACGCCGCACCCCCAGATTACCTATGACCAAATAGCTATTGTAAATGGGACGAAAGGTATATAAGATAAGTTTTGTAAAGCCTATACATATTTTTAGAATAGAGGCAAGCCAAATATGGAGAAATCCAGTCATGAAACTCAGAGTGAGTTATATAAGACTTCTCCTGAGCCAGAAGCTCTGCAATTAATCCCCGAATCTATGGCTCGCAAGTATAATGCCATACCATTAGCAGTGGAGGGCAATGTCCTGCGGGTAGCTATGGCGAATCCAACGGATATCTTTGCCCTTGAAGCTTTAGCCAGCTGGAGTCAGATGCGTATAGAACCAGAGACTGGTTCCATTGGAGAGATTCTGGAGGCGATTGATTTTAATTACAAGGCTTATGATGAGATAGAAAAACATATATCCAGCATAACGATATCAGATGACGGTAAGATTGCCGAAGAGTTAAAGGTTGATACCTCTACGGATGCTCCGGTAGCCCAGGCATTGACACTGATTGTTGATGAAGCCGTGAAAGCCAGAGCGTCTGACATCCATCTTCAGCCAGGTGAGGACAAGTTGAGGGTACGCTACAGAATCGATGGCGCACTTCATGATATGTTCTCTCTCCCGCTGATGACAGCGACCCCGCTTATATCCAGAATCAAGATTCTGGCCAAAATGAATATAGCCGACCATCACCGACCACAGGATGGCCAGTTCTCTGTAAAGACTAAAGGCCGTGTTATAGATGTGAGGGTAGGCAGTATATCCACGGTTAATGGTGAGATGGCTACATTAAGACTTCTGGATAAATCAAGGGCAGCCATGGCCCTCCCTGAACTGGGATTCCTCCCCGATAGCCTGAAAAAGTTCGAGGATATGCTTAAAGTCCCCTACGGTATTATTCTGGTAAGTGGTCCTACTGGGGCTGGTAAAACCACCACTCTGTACGCTGCGGTTAATTGCCTTGACCGGGTTGAGCGCAATATTATCACTGTCGAGGACCCGGTTGAATACCGATTTGAGAAGATAAACCAGATTCAGGTCAATCCGCGGGCCGGTATAACCTTTGCCAGCGGCCTCAGGTCTATACTGCGCCTTGACCCTGATGTGATATTGATAGGAGAGATACGTGACGCCGAAACGGCAAATATCGCCATTCAGTCAGCGCTTACCGGGCACCTGGTATTATCTTCAATACATGCCAATGATACCGTTGGCGTGGTTCTCCGCCTCGTTGACCTGGGCGTGGAGCCATTCCTGGTTTCTTCGGCACTCATTGGGGTAGTCGCCCAGCGCATGGTACGGCATATCTGTCCCAACTGCGCCCGTCCGATTGAAGTATCTCCCGTTGAAAGCCTGGCGTATAATCAGGAAATGGGTGAGGAAAAGAGTGAGTTCCTGTACGGGAGTGGATGTAAATCCTGTGCTAATACCGGTTACCGGGAAAGAACAGGCATATTCGAGATACTCACGAGCACTGAAGAAATTAAAACGCTGTTACTTAAGGGGACTACTGCCAGCGTGTTGCGGAAACAGGCAATTAAAGAGGGCATGGTCACTTTAATGAAGGATGGAATGTGCAAGGTGAAAGAGAATATAACTACGCCATCAGAGGTCTTACGGAACGCTTACACCCAGAATTAGTGATGAAAACCACAACGCTAATGGAAATATAAAAAAATAAGAATGGTACGCAGATGGTATATCAGTATATAGCTTGCACTGAGCAGGGAGAAATAGTCAAGGGCAGGTTGACGGCAGCCAGTGAGGATGCTGCTAACGACATGATGAGCTACGCCGGCTACCGGCTGATTAACCTCAAACCATACATCCCTTTCATGAGCATGGAAAGGCTAAAAGGAAGGTTATTCCCGGTAAAACCGATGGAAATCGTGCTCTTTTACCGTCAGTTAGCCTTACTCTTGGAGTCGGGTATAAATATCGTTACGTCTATTGAGTTACTGCAGGAACAGGTAACCAACCACTCTTTGAAAAAAGCCATGCAGGATATACTGGCGGATTTGCGCGGTGGCGACCAGATGTCGGTTGCCATGAGCAGGCACCCGGATATCTTCAACGCATTAAGCTGCCGGACACTGAGCATAGGTGAGCAGACCGGTGGACTGGAGACGATGCTGAGGCAGATAGCTGACTATATGGAGAAGGAACTCGTTGCCAGTAAAAGTATCCGGAGCGCCCTGATGTACCCGGTTTTTGCCCTCGTCGTTACCGTCGTGGTGGTCGGTATTCTTGTGGGATTCGTATTACCGGCTTTCAGTAACCTTTACGGGTCGCTTGGGGCTGAATTGCCAACCATGACTAAAGTGATGATGGATTTATCCAACGTAGTCCGGAATAACGGGCTTACTATTATACTGGCGTTATTAGTTGTCGGTGGTATGGCTTTTGTCTATATGAAAACACCAGAAGGCAGTGTTTACATGGATAAGTTAATCCTGCGTACGCCACTTCTGGGAAGGGTAAAACAGCTTAATGAGCTTGCCCGTTGCTGCCGCAGTATTTCTATTTTATATACGGCCGGGTTGCCTCTGACGGAAATTATGCCTCTTGTCATACAGGGCACCAATAGTAAAGTGATGTCGCGGGCACTCCATGGTGTCCATCAGGATATGCTGAAGGGTGAGGGGCTGTCCACCCCGATGTCCAAGAATCCCATATTTTTACCGATGATAGTACGTATGGTAAAGGTTGGTGAGGAAACCGGGAACCTTGATACCACTTTACTTTCCATAGCTCAGAATTACGAAGCCGAGGCCGATGATAAGACCAAGTCATTGATAGGGCTGATTCAGCCCGTAATGACGCTGATAATCGCGGGTATCGTCGGCCTGATTGCCCTGTCAATGGTTTCAGCCATGTACTCCATTTACGGGCAGGCATTCTAATGGTCTGGAGATAATTGAATATTATGCTAAAGAATTTTAAATTAAGTAAAACCAGCTGGGTGATTCTTTCAGCGGGCGTTTTTGTGGTTGTCCTGGCTGGCCTGGGCTTAACTCACTCGCAGCAGTTGCAGGAGCGGACTCAACTTGAGGACGAACTGATGGTGACTCAAATGAGACTGGATAAACTAGACATTTCCGGATTAGAAAAACAGTATGATAACCTTCAAACGCAGTTAGAGGAGAAATTAGCACAGCTCAATGATGTCAAGTATGTGCTCCGCCAGCCGATAGAGAGCATTGATGTGACTGACGAATTCTTCGCAGTTGCTGCGCAGGAAAATGTAGAGGTAGTCAACATATCGTCTACAAGTCTAACAAAGGAGAAATTCAGCGGTGTTTCCTGTACTGCCATATCACTAATGGGTACGGTAACAGGTGAGCTTGATGATATTATTGACTTCATCATCAGTCTGAATAATGACTATACCACCGGTTATATAAGATCAGCCCAGATAACCATTGGTGAAAATATCGTAACAACCAATATCAATATGGTTATCTATTCTTATCAGGGGGATTAACTGTGGCTAACAAAATAACTACGCTGTATATCAGTGATACAAGTATCCGCTTGATGGTTACCCATGGCAAACGGATAAGCAAGCTGGCCGACGTCCCGCTGGACATCGAAATAGCTGAAGTTAGTGCTGAAGAAAATGAGGCTGAACTCGCTGCCAAGATTAAACACCTCATCACCACCAACAAGATAAATACGAAGAGGGTCATCATTGGTATCAGTGGACTTCACTGTCTTTCACGTCCGGCTGTTCTGCCCACGTTACCCAAAGCCATGCAGGAAGAGGCGATGACGAGGGAAGCTAAAAGACTATTGCCGGTGCCTCCGGAACAGCTCTATATCTCCTGGCAAATTGCCGTAGACGATGAAAGCAAAATGAGGGCCTTTATAGTGGCCATACCGCGTCATATTGCTGATTCGCTGCTTAGAGTGCTGGAACAGGTGGGAATGAAGCCGTATATGATGGATATAAAACCACTGGCTTTATCCAGACTCGCTAAAGAAGCGACCTGTATAGTTATTGATGTCCAGCCAAAGGAATTTGATATTGTTTTGTTGGTTGACGGCATTCCCCAGCCTATGCGTAGTGTGGCCTTCCCCGATGATAAATTATCTCCTGAAAAAAGACTATCCATAGTAAAGGATGAACTTAAGCGGACTATTCAGTTCTATAATTCCAATAACCCGGAAAAATGCATTGAATCAAGCGTGCCCATATTTGTCTCCGGTGAACTTGCTTATGAGTCACAATCATATGAATCCTTAAGCGAAGAGATGGGACATCCGGTATCGCCACTTACATCACCACTAAAATGTCCGAAACAGCTAGACCCGTCACATTATCTGGTAAATGTCGGGCTTACCCTTAAGGAGTTGCCCAAGGAAGCTGGACCTCTTGTAGCGAATATTAACACATTACCTGGTTCCTACCTGCCCAAGCCGCTTCCCACGAATAAATTAATGGCTTTACCTGCCGCCGCCGCAGCCATTGGTGTCATCATTCTCCTAGCAATGACAATTCAAGACGCAGCCGCCTTTATTGACTCAGCGACTAACCAGCTGGGTTCTACTACTTTGCAGATAGAAGAGAAGCAAGCGCGTAAAACGGAGCTTGCGGCGAATATTGAGGAGATAGAGAAAGAACTGAAAAGCACACAGAATCAATATAATAGTTTCGTCGCTGCCCATGAAAGTATCGATTATCTATGCGATAAAGTTAATGGAGATATGGTGGCTACTGTAGATAATGTGATTGATGAGTTGAGCCTGATAAGTGTAGGGCACTCTGGAGATAATCTGCAAATCAGCGGTCAGGCACCAAGCGAGGTGGAAATCCTGGAATACGCTCGCAACATGGATAACACCAACAGATTCTCTGAAGTCACTGTCTCCAGCATTAGTAGAGATCAGTCCAGCGATAATGAGAGCACTTTCATGAACTTTTCCATAATACTCAGGTTGAGTGGCAAAGAAGTAAAATAATGGATATCATCTCACTGCTTAAACTGGGGAAATCTAGAGACGCATCCGATTTACATCTGGTTGTGGGCCAGCCGCCGCTCCTGCGTATTGATGGTAGACTTAAGCCATTGGATGACCAGCCATCAGTGACAGGTGAGGATATGGAGCAAGCATTGAAGGATACGGTAACGGAGCGGGAGCTGGATGAATTTGACCGCCTTATGGAACTCGATTTCGGCCGCGGCGTAGCTGAAGTTGGTAGAATTCGTTTCAACGTGGCCAGACAGCGCGGCACCATCAGCATTGTGGCCCGTCTTCTGCCGTCAAGTATACCCACCATTGATGAGCTGGGGTTGCCCGAGATATGCCGGGACCTGGTCGAACGGCCCAGAGGGCTCGTAGTAGTTAGCGGGCCTACCGGTAGCGGCAAGTCCACCACTCTTGCGTCTATGATAGACCACTTGAACCATGTCGAAAATCGGCGTGTTGTCACCATTGAAGATCCTATTGAGTACACGTATACCAACCTTAACTGCACTATTACACAGCGCGAACTCGGCAGCGATACCCTGTCTTTTGCCGAGGCACTCAGACATGTACTGAGGCAGGACCCGGACGTTATTCTCGTCGGTGAGATGAGAGACCTGGAAACAGCATCTGCGGCACTGACCGTGGCTGAAACCGGCCACCTTGTACTGACCACCGGCCATGCACCAAGTGCCTCACAAGCTGTGGAGCGAGTAATTAACTTATTCCCCCCGCATGAACGTTATCTGGCTCAGACTAGAATGGCATCGTTACTTCTCGGCATTATGTGTCAGGCACTGGTCCCCAGAATTACGGGTACTGGCAGAGTAGCAGCAGTCGAGGTTATGATGGCAAACCCGGCCGTTAAAAACCTGATCAGGGAAGGCAAGACCTATCAGCTGCCCAATACTATCCGTATCAATTCTCAGGCGGGTATGGAATTGCTTGATCAGGCTCTGGTCAAACTGTATCATGATGGTGTTATCTCGCTGGAGTCTGTTTTTGACTTCTGTAACGACCGTGAGGAGATAACCAGGCTTACGGGAGGAACCGAAGCCTGGCATCAGGAAGAAGAAGAGCCAAGTCCGTACTATACGGCTCCCCCTCAATACGAATCATCCCCGCCAGAGATGGATAACACAAGAGCCTAGCTATAATAACATAGTATAATCTGAATCCTGCAATTTCCATCTGCGTCTGTATTCAACTCTAAACTCCTCAATATCTTAACGTCTTTTCCGACACCATCACCCTCCGGATATCAAAGGATACGTTAATTGGCGGATCCCTGCACCACCATAGGTCATAGGAGAGGCAGTCTTTAAAAAGATGAAGAATGAAGGCAGGCATTTTCCCTTATGCTCATATTTTTTTACAGAAGATGAGTTGGCAAAAGTACCGTAGAATAGCTACATCAGGAGAATTAGGAGAGTTCGGACTAAGGGTCGAAGATCCCTTTATGGAGAGAAGCGATTAGGATAGAGTGTTGTTGACGTGGTGAGAAACTAATAAAAAAGAACAAAAAAGCCTATCAGCCAGAGTTATCATCATAGCTGATAGGCTTTTGTTACTCTAACCAGTTGATTATATAATTTCCATAAACTTAAAGAACGAAGATAGCGTCACTATGGCGTAGGCAGACTCTGGGTTACGTTGCCGGTAACACCGAAGCTATAACTACATCCACTCTTGGGGGCATACGTCTCAACAGTGCCTGAGGTGGCTGGTGAATCTCCCAGCCCTGTCATGTAGTCGGACACATGAATATCATTGTCACTGATGTCCTTGGTGCCTACTCCATTAAGCTCATACGTAGGATAGCTGGCCGGATTTATAGTTATATTTCCTGTTTTGCTATCCGCCAGCATGGCCATGGTCGCTGTCTGGACGTTGTGCAGCTCCGTCTCATAAGACTCGGTTTTACCCTTGCCGATAAACTTACCGACGTTAGGAACGGCTACCGCAGCCAGGACTCCCAGAATGGCGACTACCACCAGCAATTCAATAAGGGTGAACCCTTTCTCGCCATAGTGGAATCTCCTCATAAATTTCCTCATTTCAGCTATCTCCTTTCTATTATATGTATTTAGTTATTTTTACCTCATTCTCAGCTTAGCATAATACAGGTAAAGTTCAATGAGTCATTAGTCACGCTTATGTATGAGAATAAAGTCCTGTATTGCCTACAAAATCGTAAAATAATTTAAATACACATTGTAGCTTTTTTAGTCTATCTGTTTAGGTGCAATATTACGATAATATATACCCCCATTTGCACTAAAGGAAAACCCCTATTTTTTATGGGTTAGCGGCACGTACTGCAGAATATAGGCAGCCACTGTTGACTAGCTGTTAAAAAAAGGGCACAATTAAGAGACATGGAAACCCTGCTAACCGTTATCTTTACCCTGGCGGGTGTTGCTATCGGCAGTTTCCTTAATGTCTGTATTGACCGTTTGCCTTCGAGGAAGTCAATTGTTCATCCAAGATCATACTGCGACTCCTGTAAGCAACAGCTTGCCTTATTAGACTTAATACCGATAATCAGTTATTTATGGCTGCGCGGGCGCTGTCGCTACTGCCGGGCACGAATCCCCGCTCGCTCATTACTGGTAGAAATTTCCAGCGGCGTCCTCTTTTTCCTGTCTTACTGGCGCTTTGGTTTGAGCGTTGAATTCGCCATTACGGCGATTTACTGCAGTTTATTTCTCGTGATTATCTTCATTGACTGGGAACACAAACTAATACTTAACAGGGTAACCTATCCAGCGGCCGTGGTTGCCCTCATTATTCTGGCTATTGATTCTCTTTTACCAGAACCCGGTATTTTAAGTAACATCGGTTTTCTACCCGAGGTCAGCATCTTAAGCGGCATCCTCGGTGGTGCTATCGGTTTTTTCTTTTTTTTGATAGTCTTCCTCATCAGCCCGAAGGGAATGGGTATGGGAGATATAAAGCTGGCAGGCTTGATAGGGATAATTACTGGATTTCCACTTGTAATCGCCGCCCTTCTAATAGGCATATTCGTGGGCGGTCTGGTAGCCATCGTTTTACTGGCTTTGAGGATAAAAGGGAGAAAAGACGCTATTCCGTACGGTTCTTTTCTGGCCCTGGGTCCTATAGCGGTGCTTTTGTGGGGAAATGAAATTTTCAACTGGTACCTGGGGTTCATCTAGTTCCGGCCATTCCTGTTTGCGATAGCCCGCTTTCTGCACAAATGCTACATTATATAAATATATACAAATGTTGACAGTGTACTCACCGGATAGTACAATAGTCCTAAATGAATATAGGACTAAACGGTCAACGTGCTTTTGGCAGCGACGCCGGACAAAGGCCAGTTGTCAGTCAGCGGCGGTCCAACATAGAGATAATCGCCGATATGTTACGGGTAGGGGAAAATGGTGCTGGCAAGACGGAAATTATGTACAGTGCCAACCTGAGCTATAGCCAGATACAGAAATACCTCGATTATCTGGTGAATCAGGGGTTCGTTAACAAGGTGAATATGGGTAATACTATGGTAGCTTATCAGGTAACCGATAGCGGATTTAAACTGCTAAAGGCAATAGATACCCTTATGGAAATACTCGAACCGAATAAAAACACGGTCATATAGATATTGTTATAATCAGCTTCCAGGATAACCTGAGGATAATGGAATCCTCAGGATTTTTTATATTAGGAAAAGTCCTGTTATATAACAACCTGTTCTCTCCCCACTAAACTCCTCAGCCATCCTCCGCGACCTTCTATCATTACGTTTTAATGAAACCTTAAGCAAATCTTTATAAATACTTTATTACTTTTATGTTTGGCTTTATATACTGATGCTACACTGTCTTGTAGGTAAATTCATAAAGAGAATTTCACTATAGGAAGTGTAAAGCAAAGAGGTTTTCAATGAGAAGAACACTGATGCTGGACGAAAATGACCTTATCATGGTTGTCAAGGAGGATGTCGTCAAGCAAATCGATGAAAACCGCGGTGAGATGAACCGTACTGAGTTCGTTAACTATCTAATTCAGTGTCAGTTAAAGGAATGTTTAAACCAGCAGAAATACGTTACTGGAGAGGAGCTCCAGCATTTTACAAGGCAAATTATGGAACTCCTGCATAATTTCCTGCAGTTTTTCGTCAGCTATGGAATGGCGCTGGGACGGAAGCAGCAAAAGGAAGACTTCCAGACACTAAGTCAGCAATTAGAATCATTCTATATATCTGATGAAGAAACTGATGATGATATCGCCGACGAAGAAACCGACGAATCATAGTCCGTCCTCCAGGACCCGTCGTTAATACTCCCACAACCGCCCCTTTCAATCATATTCCCACGTGTAATAGAACTATATTCTAGAACACAATCACTTCCCAAGCCTACCTTTATATCATAGGCTTTTTATGCAGCCTCAATTTGCCATATGGCAAAAGATTGGCTTGGGAGGTAATACATGACAACGGCGGTGGAGCTTCTGCGCCAGGGTAAAAGAGAAGAGCTCTGGCAAATGTGCTTGGGCTTTCTCAGTCTCGATACTAAGGAATTTATGGCTATACAGAAGCGTCTTTTATTAGAGCAACTAGAGTTATTGGATAACTGTGTCCTGGGCAGGAAAATAATGCGTGGAGCGAGGCCAAAGACAGTAGAAGAGTTCCGGCGGAGAGTGCCATTAACTACTTATGCTGACTATTGCCCCGAACTTATAGAAAAGAGAGAAGACACACTCCCGGTTAAGCCCGAGTTCTGGGTGCATAGTTCGGGTAGGACCGGCGAATATCCTTGCAAGTGGGTGCCGATAACTCCAAGATACGCTCGGGAATTAAGTGTAGCGTTATATGGAGTCGGCATACTCTCCTGCTGTGAAGACTGGGGTGATACCTCACGGATTCCTGATAAAATAAAATTACTGTATTCGGTAGCCCGCAAGCCTTACGTTTCAGGCGCTTTTGCCGACATCTTAAGAATGCAGACTCCACTGGACTATATGCCGACTCTGGAGGAGTCCGAGGAGCTTACTTTTGAAGAGAGACTCAGGCTGGGATTTCAACAGGCAATGTATCAGGGTCTGGATTACTTCTTCGGATTGTCTCTGGTGCTGGCGGCCATAGGCGACAAGTTCACGCAGTCATCCCAGGGGGTCGATATACGTCCGTTTCTCGGCCATCCCAAGGCATTGTGGCGGTTGGCAAGAGGTAAGCTTAAGAGTCGACTTGTCGGACGCACGATACTGCCAAAAGACCTCTGGTCATTAAGAGGTATCATCGGCAGTGGTGTTGATAGCCTTGTTTACAAAGATAGAATAAAAGAACACTGGGGGAGGAATCCCCTGGACCTATATTCCAGTACTGAAGGTGGTGTTATCGCTACACAGACATGGGACTATGAAGGTATGACGTTCGTTCCCAACCTTAACTTCTATGAGTTTATCCCGGAAGAGGAACACTTTAAATGGCAGATGGATCACAGTTATAAACCGAAAACTCTTTTACTAAACCAGGTAAAAGCAGGTGAGAACTACGAGCTGGTGCTCACCAATTTTCACGGCGGTGCCCTGGTAAGATACAGAATTGGGGATATGGTTCGTATAACATCACTACGGAATGAGAAACTTGGCATAAATCTGCCACAGATGGTCTTCGAAAGAAGGGCCGATGACCTTATTGACTTCAATGTCATTCGCCTTACGGAAAAGGTTATATGGCAGGCAATGGAAAAAGCAGATATTGCTTATGAGGATTGGATGGCTTTCAAAGAACCGGGAAAGCAGGAACTGACACTACTCGTTGAGCTAAAAGATGGGAGCCAGGCTATTGAGGAAGATATAGCTTCAGCTATATATAACAAGATAGTAAACCCGGATAATGACGAATTTACAGCATCACCGGTACATGATGATGCGATGGACATGGTTGGTTTTGGTATTAAGGTTCATCGGTTGCCAAAAGGCACGTTTGCCGGTTACACCGCACGGAAACAGGCAGAAGGAGCTGACCTGGCACATCTAAAACCCCCCCATATCAACCCCTCCGATGAGGCACTATCACAACTACTAGCCGAAACAGGAGAAATAATATTAGTTACCAAGGTTAAAACTGGAGTCAAAGCCGAAACAACAACCTCCTCAGAAGAGGAGAAAATAGCTGTATAATCATAGTACTTTAGTCTCCCTACCTTAGTTCGCCTACTTTGGTTACCCCTTGACAGTTGTCACATTTGGCTTGATAATTTCCATATATGAATATGCATGCCCTGTTTCCATTAATTGCTACTATTGCTTATATACCGCTGATAGCGACTATTGCTGGTAGCCGGCCATGGCACAGGCGGAATACGCTGTTCATCATATTTCTCGCTTCAGCTATGCTCTGGAGCCTGCTTGATTACTTTTTCCGAGGACACATCTTCCCGCAGTACAACATAATAATATGGAAGGCCACTGCAATGATGTTCCCTGTAATGGCAGTGCAATTTCACCTTTTTACATCTTCATTTTTTGCTCCAGGGCAGGGACGCTGGTTACCATTCGCTTACGGTTCACTTGTAGTCATGATAATCCTTGCATCCTTCGGTTTGATACTTGAAGGCGTTGAGTCAGTTGACGGCAAATTTTATCCTAATTACGGTACAGCTTTCTTCATCATCGTTGCTATTCCTCTCCTTATTATAGCTGGCAGAAACCTTTATGTATTCTGGAAAAGACTTAAGGTTTTAGATAACCCTGTTCTGTATAACCAGATCACTACTCTGATGATTGGTATTGTTATTCTGGCTGTATTTGGTTTATCTACTATTCTCCCCTGGGGACAGGAATATCCCATAAGTCATTTCGGCAACATAATCAATGCCGTCTTCTTCAGCTATGCTGTCATCAGGCATCGGCTGGTTGATATCAGAATAGTTATTCGGCAGGGTACGGCATGGCTGACCCTGGCGATTGTCGGCGTTGTCACCTACTGGCTTCTGCTAGTCGTCCTTCATACTCTATTCAATTTTGAGCTAAACCTGACAGCTTCCTTTGTAGCTATCGGCACGGGACTCCTTGTAGCCATATTCGTTTACAGGTTACGCGGTTTTCTCTTTGCGGTGATGAGCCGGGCCTTCCAGGGCCCAAGCTATGAACACCGTCAGAAGCTCTCTGACTTTATAAGTAGAATACATAATGTTTTCAGCCTGAAAGAGCAGGGCAGTGAGTTGCTGACATTGATTACCAGAGCCATTGACATTAAATACGCCTGCCTGCTTTTCCCTGAATCGGGCAGGCAGGATTTTAGCGTTCAGCTTGTCGAGCCTAAAAGTAAGGAAAATGAGTTCTCCAAGCTAAAACTGAAGGCGGATAATCCCATTGTCAAATACCTGGAACGCGAACGAAGACCATTATCCAGAGAGGGTTTGGCTATCCTTCCCGAATTCCTAGGTTTATGGTCACGGGAGAAGGAAGATATAGAATCAAGAGAAATAGAAATGATTATGCCATTAATAAGCCGCGAGCGGCTGATAGCCATTCTAATGCTCGGGAAGAAGCAGACAAGCAGGTTCTCGCTTGAGGACTTCAATTCGCTTGAAAATGTTACCAAACGGGTAGCCGTAAGTATGGAGAAGGAATATCTCCGGGAGCAACTCAGGGAGCGAGAGATGGAATTATCGGTAATCAATAATTCCAGTGCCATCATAACCTCAAGTTTTGATATTCAGGAAATATACGGCAGTTTCATTGAAGAACTGAAGAAGGTGGTTGATGTCAGCTGGGCATCAATCGTCCTTGTTGATGAAAGCGGTCTGCTTTGCGTGGCGGTATCGTCCGTAGAAGGTTCAGCCTACCAGGTGGGAGAAAAATTGCCGATGCAAGGAACCGGCACGGGATGGGTAGTGACCCACAAAAAATCCCTGGTCGAACAGGACCTATCGAAGGAAATGAAGTTCTCCACAGGGCAGAATTTCTACGAGCAAGGGATGCGCTCATTGGTTTACCTGCCGCTAATTTCTAAAGGCAAGACCATCGGCAGCCTAATCCTGGCCAGCCGTCAGCCGAATGCCTACAGCCAGCAGCACCTGATGCTCCTTGAGCAGCTTGCTTCGCAAATTGCCATACCGCTGGAGAACGCTCGACTCTATGCTAAAGCTGAAGAGGAAGCACGCATCGATGAGCTTACCGGACTACTCAACCGCCGTTCCCTGGATGAGATGATTGATACGGAAATCAACCGACACTCCCGGTATGGTGGCGTTTTTTCATTAGCCATCCTTGACCTCGATTCTTTCAAGACGTTCAATGATACCAGGGGACATCTGGCTGGTGATAATTTACTGGGTCAGGTTGGCCATATTATCAGGAATGCTATAAGAAGCACTGACCAGGCATTCAGATACGGTGGCGATGAGTTTGCTATTCTTTTACCGCATACTAACGTTGAAGACGCCATTCAGGTAGCCGAAAGAGTACGTGAAAGTATCGCCTCAGATTTAGATACCGGTGACATTAAAGTTACCGCTAGTCTTGGCCTGGCCAGCTGGCCAGAAGACGGCATAAGCCATACTGATATCATTGCCACGGCTGATCTTACACTTTACCGTGCCAAATGGAGTGGCGGCAACCGCAGCTATTGTGCCTCAGGTACGATGTCACCTTTATATTTCGCTGAGCCAGACTTAAGTATAGAAGGTAGCCATGATAGTGAGACTGTAAACATTATTCATAGCCTGGCAGAAACAGTGGATACCAGAAGTAATCAGACTCGGAACCACTCGAAGAAAGTAACCGAATATGCTCTGGCTGTAGGAAAATCACTTGACATGGACGCATCATCATTGAGGAAACTGGAGATCTGTGCCCTATTGCATGATATCGGCAAGATTGGCATCAGTGATGACATACTGAATAAACCGGGTGAATTAGTGGCGGAGGAATGGGAGATAGTAAAAGGTCACCCTCAGCTTGGGGCAAATATCGTTGCACATGTACCTCAGTTGGCCGCTTGTGCAGTCGGTATCCGGCACCACCATGAATGGTATGATGGCAGCGGTTATCCCGATGGATTGAAGGGTGATGAGATACCTCTGGAGTCACGTATTCTGAACATAGCTGACGCCTTTACCGCCATGACATCAGAAAGGGCTTACTCCAGCACCTTGAGCTTCGCAAGTGCGTTGGAAGAAATAAAACGAGGTGCTGGTAAGCAGTTTGACCCTTATCTGGTTGAGAAATTCCTTTCAATTTATGAAAAAAACCTTATAGGTACAAGAAAAAATAACAAGAGGTAAAAAGAGGTTGGGCCAACACCTTAATGGTCTGAATAGGAGTAAAAATCATGAACAATAACAACAAAATACAGGTATTCGTCGTTAGCCAGCAATCATTATTTCAACAGGGCATAGAGCACTCATTCTCCGATATTGATGATATTGCTATTTCAGGCGTTACCGGAGTCAGTGAAGAAGTGCTGAAGGCCATCGATAACCTGCCACCAGATGTCGCCCTTCTGGATATTGACGGTCCTTCGGAAAATGGCCTTGACCTGGCCCGAAGAATAAAACAGCGCTCGCCCAATATCGGTGTTATTGTGCTTGCTTCCAACACCGATGATAACCAGCTCTTCCTGGCTCTAAAGGCGCAGGCCGTGGCTTATTTGAGCAAGGAAGTAACCGCTGACCAGCTGATCGAAATTGTCAGGCGTGTTGCTAAAGGCGAACACCCCATAAATGAAAGCCTTACCGCCCGGCCCAAGGTGGCTGAGCACGTGTTGCAGCAGTTCCAGGAACTCTCCTCGCGCAGCGAAGCGGAAGCATTTATTTCACCACTGACTCCCAGGGAGATAGAGATTCTACAGTATATTGCCCAGGGCTATCTTAACAAGCAAATCGCTGCCGAACTTGGTATCAGCGAGCAGACCATTAAGAACCATGTGACTTCTATCCTGCGCAAGCTAAACGCTAATGCCCGCACCGAAGCTGTAGTCGTCGCCATCAAGCAGGGATTGATATCAATAGACTAATTAGTTAGCTGCGGAACAGGTGCATTTAGAGTCGGCTGACCGCGACTGGAGCTGATGATATTGTGTTTATTACCTGTATATTTATATGTACGACGAAGGCAGATTTGCCGCATTACTTATGAGACCTGTTGAAACGTCTCATGTCCTGGTCATGCACCTGAAAGCCAGCAGTATGTTTCTCCGTTTTGTTCTGGTATTCCCGTCCAGTATCTTCAGTCTTTTCCGATTCAACCGTCGTGTCCTGATTATCAGGGATTTTTTCGTCCGATTCCGTAGGCGTAAGAGGCCGAAGCTCAGGCTGTCTTTTCTTCTGTGCCGGTTGTTTACTGAGCAAGGATTTATTCAGAGACATGCCGATTAAACTGCCGATGACCGAAACAAGTTGAGCGAACTCATCACTGAATCTCATCCTGGCTCGATAAGCCAGCCCCAAGATCCCATATATGCGGTATGTCATTATGGGCACGGCAATCAGGGAACGAAAGCCCGCTTTTTTAAACACCGGAATATTGTACCTGCCGTTGCGGTTCAAACTGGGTACGATTATTTTATGGCCGAGGCCGATTATTTCATGGTTGAAAATATGCTCCGGGTCCATTAGAGCCATTTCACGCTTCATTTCCGGGGTAAAGCCCAGACTGGCAGCCAGAGGGAGCTTATCATTGCCAGAGTCAATCAACTGAACCCAGCAGCAATCCGTATTAAGAGTATGTGCCAGAGTGTCCAGAGTCGACTCCAGAAGCTGTTTGGGTTTGTTGGTAAGCGAAAGCGTTTCGCTGACCTCGCTTACTATGGATAGAATATCCAGGTTCTTAATCGCATTACCTCGGTATTATTTTAAATGGCGGCATGTATATTATATAACGTTCAGGGGGATTTTTTAAAATCAGCAGGGTTCTTTTGTGCCTAATAAAGCGTCCGTATTAGCTCCTGCGTTGTATCCATAGCTTGTATCCCCATTGAACCCTTTGCTCATTAAATCGGCTATGCTAGAATAAACTGTGGGCAGCACTAAAGGAGTGAAAGTGGTCAGCAGTCTAATAGAAGATCAACTGAACCGATTGCCGCACAGTCCCGGTGTCTACCTTATGAGAGATACCGGGGGAGATATATTGTATGTAGGCAAGGCCACCAACCTTCACCATCGGGTAAGGTCATATTTCCAGGCGACGTCCAAACTAACACCCAAAATAGAGCGCATGGTCTCCCAGGTGGCTGATATCGACTTTTTTATAGCCGCATCGGAGCAGGAAGCCCTGATACTTGAGCTGAACTTTATCAAGCAATACCACCCCCGTTATAATGTTCGCCTTAAAGATGATAAGACCTTTCCTTACCTGAAGATAGGCATTAACGAAGAATGGCCGAGGGTCTGCATCACACGCCGCCTGGAACAGGACGGCGGACGGTACTTCGGCCCCTTCGCCAGCGCCCGCTCGATAAAACAGACCCTCAGGGTTTTACAGCGTATTTTTCCGTTTCGCATCTGTTCCAAAGCCATCACCGGCAAGGCTCACCGTGCCTGCCTGGAATATTATCTGGGACACTGCCTGGCTCCGTGCACCGGTGCGGTAAGCAGGAAAGAATACGCGGAAGTAATCAATGACGTAGTCCTGTTCCTTGAAGGTAAACAGGACCGGATAGTGAGGGGTCTTAAGACCAAGATGAATAAGGCGTCTGTAGACATGGACTTCGAAAAGGCGGCGCTGATTAGAGACCAGATACAGGCGATACATCAGGTAATTGAAGGGCAGAAAATCGCCGCCAGGGTCAGAGGCGAGCAGGATGTTATCGCCTTTGCCCAGGAAGGAGACCAGGCTTACGTCCAGGTATTTTTCATCCGCAGCAGCAAGTTGACTGGCCGGGAGAGTTTTCTCCTTCAGGGTACAAGACATGAAGAACCCCGGCAGATTATAACAAGTTTTATCAAGCAGTATTATGCCTCCAGTCAGTATATACCGCCGCTTCTCCTGCTCCAGTATCCGCTGGAGGACAAATTGATTATCAAAGGGTGGCTGCAAAGCTTGAGGAAGGGTGCGGTAGAGATTCAGGTGCCGCGTCGCGGAAGCCGAAAACAGTTGATAGATATCGTCGTCGAAAATGCCCGGCAGGGCCTGGAGCAAATCAGGATCAAAGCTCTAACGGCGCCAAAAGAGCTTGATGCCGCTCTGGCCGAGATAGAAAGGGAACTTAAGCTGAAGAGTTTGCCTCTGCGTGTGGAAGCCTATGACATCTCAAACATACAGGGCAGCTCGGCCGTAGGCAGCATGGTCGTATTTGAGAATGGCAAACCAAAGCCAGCCCACTACCGCCGCTTTAAAATTAAAACGGTATCCGGAGCCAATGATTACGCCATGCTCCAGGAGGTACTCCAGCGCCGCTTCAGACGCAGTTCCAAAAGCGAGTCAAAAACCCAGGATACCTGGGCAATCATGCCTGACCTTGTTCTTATCGATGGCGGCAAGGGGCAGTTAAATGCAGCTTTGTCAGTACTAAATGAAGCAGGAACTGTTGTTGCTGTGGCAAGTCTGGCCAAAGAAAACGAAGAAATCTTCATCCCCCGCCGGAAAGAGCCTGTTATTTTACCACGCTCCTCCCCCGGTCTACAGCTTCTACAGCGGCTAAGGGACGAGGCCCACCGGTTCGCTATAAGCTATTTTGCCAGAGTGCACCGTAAAAAAACTTTTATCTCGGCACTCGATAATATCCCGGGAATCGGCCCCAAACGCAAAAAAGCGTTGCTGCGGCAGTTCGGTTCCATCCAGAGAATCAGGGAGGCCTCCGTTGAAGAACTGGTTGCCGCCACAGGCATGAATCGTGACCAGGTAAAAAATATAAAGGAGTACCTGTAGCCATGCCCGCCAATCTGACGCCCCAGTACCTCGAAGCCGAAAGAAATTACCGTATGGCGAAGAGCCCCCTTGAGAAGTTAGCGGCTCTCGAGGAAATGCTGGCGGTGATGCCCAAACATAAGGGCACCGACCACCTTCGTGCCGATCTGCGGACGAAAATCGCCAAACTGACGCAGTCCCTGGACAAGAAAACGGCCACCCAGAGGGCGTCGATGATGATTGAGAAGGTAGGGGCCGGACAGGTGGCTGTTATCGGCCCGCCCAATACCGGCAAGTCGCAGATAGTCGCCAGCATGACCAAAGCCACTCCAACCGTGGCGGCCTATCCGTTCACCACACACAACGCCATGCCGGGGATGATGGTATTCGAGAATATACAAATACAGCTCATAGACACGCCGCCGTTAAGCGAACAGCCTCCTGAGTGGTGGTTATTGAATATTATCCGGCGGGCTGACGGCCTGTTGGTGGTAGTCGATTTGAGCAGCGACCCGGTATCACAGATGGAAGCTCTGGCTGCCAAGCTGGAAGATAAGAAGATAGGGATGGGGGAGGATAGGACTAATTCCACTGAGGAATACCCGCTGAGCTATAAAAAGACACTGGTGGCAGGGAATAAGATGGACCTGGACAGCGGTGGTGAGAGCTTCCGGGCTCTGCAGGGCAAATACGGCGGACAGTTACCCGTTATCGCTATCTCCGCTCTGGGCCAAGGACTGGATGAGCTCAGGCTCAGGATATTTCAGATGCTCAATATTATCCGCGTCTATACCAAGACTCCCGGCGGCAAGCCAGATATGACCGACCCGATAATACTGGAGGAGGGAAGTAATCTGGAGGCGGCTGCGGCTTCAGTGCATAAGGACTTCGCCAGGAAGCTCAAATATGCCCGTATCTGGGGCTCCGGCAAGCACGACGGCGTCATGGTCAGACGCGACCATGTCCTTCAGGACGGGGATATAATAGAGCTGCATGTTTGAAAAAGCTTAGGAGGTTATTCTGGTATGAAGTACATCCGTATTTACGCTGACCCGTCTGGCGAGTCCCATTTTGAGGATGTAGAGGTTGAATTTGCACAAGTAAACTATGCCCCACCGGCGCCGCCCATAAATCTTTCCTCATTTAGCCCTGCTTTGCGGTATGCTTTTGGCTCTTTCCCCGTCGGCTGGCGGGGTGACTGGCATCCTACGCCTACCCGACAAATATTCTTTATTCTCTCAGGTAAGATCGCGGGGCAGGTGAGTGATGGTGAGGTGCGGCACCTTGGAGCCGGAGATATTGTGCTCGGTGAGGATACTACCGGCAAAGGTCACGTTAGCTGGGTTACAAGTAAGACCGACATGCTCACGGCAGTTGTCCAATTGCCAGACTGACAATTCTGCGGAATTATAAGATATTTTTTACTCTAAAATCCGCCTCATCGTTTCCGCGTTTCTTATGGCAAATCCCTGCACGTCGTTATTGAAGTAAATATAGACAGATTCCAGACCTTTTGCTAGGTCGGCTATCCTCTTTGCCCAGTCAGCTAGTTCTTCATCGGTGTAACAGCTTGAATATAGGCTATCGCTGCCATGAAACCTGATGTAAGCGAAATCGGCTGTAGCCAGCAGGGGACATGTTAACTCGGGCATATCGAAAACACAGAGTCCGGCATTATACTGCCGCAGGATATCAAATACTTTATCCACCAGCCAAGACTCGTGCCTAAATTCGATAGCGTGTTTTAGCCCACGCGGCAGGACATTCAGGAACGATTCCAGTGTCTCGTCGTTGCGGTGCATACT
>CAZPQB010000007.1:0-33544 GCA_964588605.1 uncultured Dehalococcoidaceae bacterium
TTGATGCCTTTGGCGAGACGGTGGGTGCCAAAACCCCGGAGCGTCCAGACACGATAGGTGCCAACTGTGAAGACCTGAACAGTATAAGCATGGCTATCTCCAAGCTACAGCAGAGAATCGGGAAGAGAGATATTCTCCTCTCCTTCGATTCCTTGACATCTCCCTACCTTTTCAACAAGGAGGAAGTATTCAGATTTATAAGGCTCTGCCTGGCGAAGTTTGCCTCTGAGGGTAACTCGGTATTAGCCTTGGTGGATGAGGGCTGTGGCAAGGAAGAAGACCTGGGAGCCATGATGAGCGTTGCCGATGGCATCATCAGGATGGAGATAAAAGAGATCTCCAGGATTGTAAATGTGGTGAAGCACCCCAAAGTGAGGCCGACGAGAATCGAACTACCCGTAGAACCCAAACGAGTTGGACCCGAAACGCGACTGTACGATCCAGACTGGCTAGGAAAGTATACTCGGGCGCTTAATCGGGAAGATGAAGCGTTTTGGAGAAGGGAGGTCGGGGATTTCGTGAACCTGTTCTGGCCGCAGTTTGCCCACTGGAGCGGCATGCTCTGGGACCCCAAGAGGTTCCCGACGATGACATACGAGGGGAACAAGGATGACGGCCCCTCCATGTTCAAGTTGGCTAAAGAGGATAAAGCGATAAAACGCGCTCTTCTTCCCTGGCGCCAGAGATTTATGCTCAAATTTGCGCCTAAGAATTTCAGCAAGGTAAAAGACATGAAAATAATATCGAACTTTGGGAAGCAGCAGTTGATGAAGGAGCGCAGCGGCATCGCGGAATACCTTGAAGACATCTCCAAGACGGATGAACACTACTTCAGGATTTACGAGAACTATGACTGCTGGGGGCTTGAAAATGTCGGCGCCGCCATAGCTTCATATCTCCCTCCTCTCATCGCAGGATCTTTAAAAGCGATGGAGTACTGGCAGGGACTTGACAGGGACTGGAACGCTATTGAGACGAAGTGCATAGGGTTAGGGGATCCCTACTGTGAATTCAAATTGGTGCCGGGGGAAATCGATGGGCTGAGGGATTCTCTGGAGAAGGACAGCTCGGTTATTGAAAGGATACACGAACGGTTGATGGAGCGTCTCATGGGATTTCTGCTCCATGGGAAACCCCTTGTAGAGAGACCCAGGTTGGGCAACAATGTCCACCTCCATCCTGTCCAGCACGCCATGGGTAGCGAGGGTATTACCGCTATGGGAACGACATGGAGGCAGAGATACTGGATGGCGTTGAGGATGGGAGGCGCCAAGTCGGGAAAGGAGGTCGGCGAGCGCCTAAAGGATGCCGGATTAAGTAGCGATGAGGCGGTGAGGCGCGTTCTGCATTTGTTAGAACACTGTAAGGTGGGAAAGGTCACTCTAGGTGAAACGATAAGAATAAGGGAGAACTGCGAGCCCCTCTGGACTAAGCTCTCTACGGCGAAGTTGCAGGAACCTTGCTGCTTCTTCACCACGGGTTTTCTGAATGGCCTATTCTCAGCAGTTAAGAACCAGCATGTCAGGGAGATAAAGTGCGTAGGCTTGGAAGACCCCTACTGCGAGTGGGAGATTATTTAAGCGCTATGTGGAACTAGACCGGGATAGCGAGTCCTATGGCGTAAGTTACCGCTGATGCCAGCGCACCGATAACCATCATCTCAATCCCGCTCCGAACCCAGCTTTTTCGGCTAAAGATGGCCTTGCTGGCTCCAACTAAGAAGAGACAGGCTATACTGGCGATTGCCGCCGTTATCACGGCCGGGTTTACCTCCAAAAAGGCGAAGGGCAGGATAGGGATAAGGGACACAACCGCGAACGATAGCCCGGTAAAAAGAGCCGCTTTGTTTGGGGGCCATGCTTCTTCCGAGGTCAGACCGACCTCCTCTCCGATGGTATAGGATTCGCTTGACTCCACCTGCAGAGCGACTCTGTCCGCCACAGCCTCCGCTTCCTGTCTCTTGAATCCCCTTGCCTGGTAGAACCTGACCAGTTTCTCTTTCTCCTCTTCAGGAGTACCCTTTCTCTTAATCCCTTTTCTGTCGCTTTCCTTTTCGGTTACCTCTTTCTCTGACTTGGCTGACAGGTAGGCGCCGGCGCCCATCGATATGGCCCCGGCAACCGCCCCGGCAATTCCGGCGATGAGAATAGGGTGACTTTCCATAATGGCCCCGTAAACTCCGGCGACAAGCGCCAGTATCGACACCAGGCCATCATTAGCTCCAAAGATAACATCTCTTACCCCGCCACCGCCTCCCATCTCCCAGCCCTCCATACCCAGTACCTCTTTTTTAATCCTGTCTATATGCAGTCGCTCATCCGATGCTATCCTGGTCCATTCCTCCGATTTGTTCGGGTCACTGATATTCGCCGCCTGGATGGCGAGGTCTTCAACAGCCTCATCCTCGGCGATGATAGACCACTCGAAGAAGCCCATGGTACCCAGAACGCCCATCATCAGGCCAACCTTTTGATTTAAAAAAGGGACTCTGCCGGACTTCCTGTCCCCATCTGACAACCGCTCAATATTCTGTTCCCAAGATTCGGAATCGTTAAGCTCAATCGTACCGATTTCCGTCAGGAGCCGCTTGGTTCCTTCATCCACAGCCTTTTTTATCAGCTTTTTATAGCCGCTGGACTGCATAAGCTTATAGGTATGGATTTTCTTGGCTGTGTCCAGCAATGCACTTTTTTCTCTGGTGGTCAATTCGGCCATGTTAAATTTCCTCCAGCACAATTATTGCATAAGATAAAGTAGTCACTTTTATAGTCTAGATGAAGATAAGCATGAATACAGCGATGCCTGTTAACACGTATACGCCCATGATTGTGACTATTATAGCACTTTAGTTGACATTACGCGTATTCCATACGGCGAGTAATGATTGATTTAACGAAACAAACCTGCCTGGCACAAGACCAGGGCTTGTGTTGATACGGTGGTATTCGTCCTCTGGCATGCGTAGCGAGAGCTTGTTTTACGTGCCGAAGCCCGCTATAATCTAAATGTTTAGTAGACTGAGTCTCGCAGGGGCAACCCAATATTAATAAATTTAAGCCACCCAGCCACTTACCTATTTCCAGACAGGATTACCACGAATCCGCAACAAGGTTTATATTAAGGGAGGAAGAATAAGAAAATGGCAGCCACAAAATACGGGCAACATGTCAAGACTCTGAAGTTTAAAGATTATGACCGGGGTGGGTTAAGACAGGAAAACGTAATGGATGGCAAATACCTGGGGATAGATGCCCATATCAGGTACGGATGTTTCTGGACGGCCGGCAAAATCGGTAAAAAACCCGATAAGCCCCACGTGCATGATTTCGACCAGGTCCTGCTCTTTGCGGGGGCTGACATGGATGATATCGGTGAGCTGGGGGCGGAAATCGAGCTGTGCCTGGGTGAGGAGATGGAAACGCACATGATTACGACCACGACGGCTGTCGCCATCCCCAAAGGTATGCCGCATTTCCCGGCGACTGTTAACTTCCTGAATAAAAGATTTTTCTTCTACGAAATATCAATCGCACCGGTATACAAGGAGACACCCTTTAAAACAGACAATAAACCGACGCCTCCGGTGGGTTGGTTCCACTCAAAATACAGAAAATATATCATGCCGCTGTCATTCGCACGGAAGGGTGCCTGGCACTATGGGCCGCTAAACAGAGACGACGGAGGCGGCTATATATCGTTTGTGGTCACGAAAGAGGCAGCAGGGTTTGACTTCGTTATGCTGTATGAAAGCATGAAGAAAGCGCCTTACAGAATCTGCCCGGATCCCGATAAGCCGCATGCGCATCCTACCACCCAGGTAATGTGTTTCCTGGGGACGGATACCGACGACCCCAGCGACCTCGGGGCAGAATTCGAGATATGCCTCGGCAAGGAAGAGGAGCGGCACGTATTCAACAAGTCAACGGCCGTCGTAACGCCACCTTTCCTGCCGCACTGGCCGGGAGGCCTGGTAAAACTTACCAGACCAATCATCATGGCGGACATACATCCGTTCGGCAATGAACACTAAACAAGGCGTTATATCTTAGTTGCGGCCTTAATTATCCCTGGTCAATGGGGTTCGAGTTCTCCTATTCCAGTAGAACGCTCAGTACAATAACGGCTGTTCACCTACAATGCCGAGCTCTTTTAAGGCCTGACTAAATAATATAGATAATGAGGACGACAGCTGCTCCCTTTGTTCCTTAGTCAGAGAAGACATTAGACTGCGGATAAAATCTACCTGCACCGTCTGGGCACATAGCTTGCGTCCTTTTTCCGTTATGGAAAGCCTTACAACATTACCTCTTACTTTATCCTTGTTTTTCTTAACCAGCCCTTTCTTTTCCATCCGGATGATGAGTTCGGACGCCGAATGGGGCTCCAGAAAAAGGTGGCGTGATAAAACAGCCGGCGTTGCCTGGCCTTCAAGCGCCCATATCGTCAATAGAGCGGCTGCCTGATTGAAATGAACATACCGCCCTAATCTTTTATGCCTGGCCTTGAATATCGCTGACCTGGTTTGAGAAAGTAATAGCCATAACCTGTAATACTCATCCAAGAAATCAATTTTTTCCATAGTTGATTCATCTCCCTCGCAAATTCGTCGGCATAGCGAAACACGAATCCATATTCTGCTTTTCCAGCAAAACCCGGCTACTATCAGATAATAGCCATAATGCCGTACCACGTCAACATATACACCTGGAGCAATTCATAATTGAAGCTTCTACAATATGAAGGCTTATCAGACTCCGGCCAGAATGGCATAATAGGTGATATTCGTATTACGATACTAGTATCAAACAGCGTATATACCGCCGGAATACGCCGGCTATGCCAGAGAGGGAAATTATGTGCTGTCATCCTACGGTAAATTAGGGAATCTGTAAGATATAAAGTGCGTTTTACCCCTTCATCATGTTGGGAAGCCAGAGGGTCAGTTGCGGGAAGGCTGCCAGTATCCCCAGGAAGATAATCAGTGTAATCAGGAAAGGTATGACACCGCGAATCAGCTCCCCGACCGGTATGCCGAAGGTATTCCGCATGATATACAAATCCAGACCCAGCGGTGGTGTAATAAGGCCAATCTGCATGTTCACGACAACCAGTACGCCGAACCACACCATATCAAAATCCAGGCCGACAACTACAGGAACGAAGATGGGCAGCGTGAGCAGGAGGATAGTCATGCCATCCATGAAACAGCCCAGAATCAGGTAAATAACCATGACGCTGACAATGAATCCCATCGGCGGCATGCCTGATTTTACAACCGCCTCGGCCAGCAGCTTTCCCAAGCCGCTGCTTCCCACCACATAGGTAAAGAAGGCGGCGCCGATAATAACGAAGACGATCATACCGTTAATAATGGCCGATTCTATAAGCGCACGGCGGAGGTGCTCCATGCGGAAGCCATAAACCACCACCCCGACAAGCAGGGCAACAACACAGCCGAATCCCGCCGCCTCGGTGGGAGTAGCTATTCCCAGATAGATGCTGCCGAGAATACTCAGCATTAAGATGATAACGGGCCAGACCCTTTTGAGTGACCCGAACCTCTCTGACCATTTGAAGCTCCCGGCCGGCGGGCCCAGCTTGGGATTGAGCAGGCTCATTACGATGGCGACTCCTGCCAGCATGATGGTTAATATGAGGCCAGGGATAATACCGCCTATAAATAAACGGCCGAGTGATACTTCGGCGAAAAGAGTCATGACAATCATCAGGCTGCTGGGGGGGATTAGCGGACCAAGGACACCACCGCAGCAAAGTGCTCCCAGGCTGAAGCCCCGGTGATAGCCGTACCTTTCAAACTCCGGTACAGCGATTTTTCCCACGGAGATGATACAGCCACCGCTGTGGCCCATAACCGAAGCCATCGCCGCCTCGCCGACAATGCTGGCGGCCACCAGTCCACCGGGAACACGCGATAGCCACTTGCTGGCAGCCCCGTAAAGGTCTTCGCCCATTCTCGTTTCGGCGATAATGCAGGCCAGCATAAAGAACAGCGGCAGCGGCAGTATCGCCATACGGAAGAGGAAAGAAAACGTGTAGCGTCCCAGGAGGCCCATGACGGGCGTTCCGAAGAAGATAATGCCGACGATTAAGGCGATTACTCCCATGCTGTAGGCAATGGGCACGCCCATCAGCATGATGATGATCATGATGCCGAGGCATAATAAACCTGGCAGGTACTCCATAGATACCTCAATCAGTCCTAAAATTACCCGGCATGTACCGGTGCGTACCGGGCTATTGTTTCGTTCTCTTCAAAAGTCTCTTCAGTATAAAGAAACCGTGGGTAGCCTGAGATATAAGTACCAGGCAGCACAGGCCGTAGCCTATGGGAATTGTTATCTTAACCGGAAAAAGTGGCTCCCGCCATACGGACTGACTGGTCTCATCAACCGACAGGGAATACATCGCTGCATCCCACCCTTTCCAGGTGAGGATCCCCACGTAAAAGAGTCCCGCAATGGGCATGATGACATTAAACAGTATGTCCTGCGTATTCTGGGACATGCGGCTGGAAAGGAAATCGACCCTGAGATGCCGTCCCTCCCTCTGTACGTAGGCGACGGCAAAAACAAGGCCGGAGACCATGAACATCATGCTGAGTTCATAGACAAACATGGCCGGCCGGCTGAATATATAGCGCATGATGACGCCGTATGTTACGATAAAGCCCATAGCCAGTGTCAGGATGCCACTGAAGTACAGACTTATCTTACTGATTCTATCAATCAGATTTTCTACGGTTTCTACTGTCTTGTTCTGCAACTGAATACCTGCCCGTTACGAACTGACCGGCAAACAGATTTTATAAAGGCCGCTATTATCCTGAAAAGGTCAGTCTGTCACCGTTTTATACTGGTTTGCCGGTGTAATACGCAGGAGGCATCAGCCAGAAGTCCGGCATTCCAATGCCTCCTGCGATAAGAAAGTGCTGCTATACTCAATTTATATAAATAATGTATAAGTTACTCTACTATATTATTAACGGGCTTATCCGGCTAGTATGGATACGGGTATTTTGCATTTACTTCGTCGGCAATTTCCTGGTACCTGACGCCGAAATCACCCATTGGATCTAAGAGCGAATGATTGAACGGTTGAATCGCTTCAACCCATCTGTCGCGCTCGGCCTTGGGTAAATAATAGATCTCCATCCCGTTATCAGTCAGAGTCGTCAATATCTCCTCGAATTTATCGATTATAATACCGACATAATCCAGCTGCAGCTGGTAAAACTCATCAACCAGTATATCCTGAACGTCCTCGGGCATCTTATTGTACACGTCCAGGTTGATGGACAGCCCAGCGTGTGCCGGCATTAGGAAACCTATGGTAAGATAGGGGACCACTTCCCACAGTTGTGCTTCTTCAAATTTGCCGGGGGCCTGAAGCGTGGAATCCACAATCCCCTTTTCCAGTGATTGATAGACTTCAATAGGTGATATCGAGGCGCCGGCGGCACCAAACGTATCCAGGAAACCGGCCACCTGAGGCGATATGGACTGGCACATCAGACCTTTCATGTCCTCCATGGTCTTGATGGGCTTATTAACACTACCAATCTCCAGGCAGCCGATTGGGTAGACGCAGATTCCCTTCTGATTAAACTTTTCTTCCATTATTTTGCTGTATTCCGGCAACATGAGTCCGCTCGCATCACGTATTGCTTCCAAGTTGTTGTAACTGAGAGGTATCTCCGCTGCGGCAAATCTTATATCCTGACTGGCGAAGGGTCCAAAAGGCCAGTCCCCCATCTCGGCCGCCCCTGTCCTTACGGCATCCATAATTTCGAACATGGGAACCAGCGAATCACTCCAGTAAAGCTCAATAGCATACCTGCCGCCGGTGCGCTCCTTAAACCGCGCAGGCAATTTTTCGAGCAACATACCGGTATCAGTGACGTTGGCGTTGTAAGTTGCCAACCTTAACACTGTCGTCTTTACCGGTGCGGGTGATGGGGATGGGGATGGCGATGGCTGCGGGGAAGGCGACGGTTTGGGTTCTGGTTTTGCCTCTCCACACCCACTGAGCAGCAAACCACCCACAAGTACAACCACCATCAGTGCTAGTAACCATTTTTTCATCGTGCTTTCCTCCTTCTATTATGATTACTCATCGTGAGATAAATGCTAAATTAAGATACTTGGCGCTATCGTAATACGAACATCCAACAAAATCAAGAGATTTTAGCACAGGGTTTCACTATTTGTCAATATCACGAACAAACCTAAAAAACATTAATTTTGGCAACTATAATTACCTGTCGGCAAACCAGAACGCCTAATCGGCTCTCCATGTCTGGTCACTATTGTAATTAACAGTCGGCCTGGGAACACGCACAAAAAGCATGGTCACCACCGCCAGCATCGATAGCGTCATAGCGGTGACAAAAGCCAGGTCATAACTGGCAGTACTATCATGGACCCAGCCGTAGAACACCGGGGCGAGAAGCCCAAACGGGGCCAGGGAAGCTACCGTGCAGCCCAGTATCAAGCCGAATTCCTTTCTGCCGAAATAGCGTCCCAGTATCAGGATAACTAATGGTGTTAGCGCCCCTGAGCTAAGGCCGTGACATGCCAGCATTACATAGACCGAAGCGAGGCTGCGACTCAACAGGTATGTGCTCAGACCAATAACCTGTATGGCAAAGGCTACCACCAGCAGTAACTGAAGGCGGCTTTTGGGGACACGGTCGGCGAAAATGCCGCCGACCAACCTTGAAACGGCAGTAAAGAATATCATCATCCCCATCATACCGCCCGCCACGATTTCGTTAATATGTATATCGGTTAAAAAGTTGAAAACGTGTATGTTAAAACCACCGCTGATAATATTGTGCACACTGAAACCAACTACCAGCAGCCAGAACGTCCGGGTTCTCACCGCCTGCCTGAAGGTATATTCAGTCTCTTCGAAACTTGAGGCGTAGCCAACGCCCCTGGCTACCGTATCCCGACCATCTTTTTCCATATCCTGGCTAATTTCGGCGCCGTCGGGAAGGAGTCCATAGTATTCCGGACGCCTGGGCTTTATCAGCATAAAAGCAAACGGAACACTGGCAAACATGATAATACCCCAGAGAAGACAGGTAAACCGCCAGCCCTGGATATCTATAAGGGGATTAACCGCCTGTACCACAATGATGCCGAACAAACTTATGAGAGCGAACTTTATACCCAGCGCCAGACCCCTCCGGCGTATGAACCAGTCATTAATCTGCTTGTCAACGGCAACCGTCAGGCCGATATTAAGTCCCAGCCCTATCAGCACACCCCAGGCAACATAGTAATGCCATATCTCGGTGATGAAATTCATTAATAACATGCCAGTTCCGGCGACGCAGATACCGAAAATAACGACCCATCTCGATCCGAACTTATCGGAAAGCCAGCCTACCAGCGGCGAAGTTATGCCGCCTTGCAGTCGCCCGACGCCAGGAGCCCAGGATGTAGCCGCGCGGTTCAACCCTAAATCGGCAGCAATGGGTTTGAAAAGCACAGAAATACCGTAGGTATTGAAGCCGTGACCCAGACCGGATATGATGCCGATGAATAATACGGACCACCATCCGAAGTATATGTGAGGGCGAGACTTTTTGCTTTCCGACAAAGTGCAACCTCATTCCGTGAGCAGGTGCTTTACTTCATACACGCGGGAACTTCTTCAACCGTCATGACTTGAAGAGTGCCGCTACGTCCAGACCGTGCTCCCAGGGTCTCCTGGAAATATGCATAACCACAAACGTGGTGGTCCTGACAATTTCAGGTATATTGGCAATCACATCCTTGACAAACTCATCAAATTCTGACGGAACTCGAAACATGAAAATCCCGATGATGTCTATGGCACCGGTACAGCCGCACAGGTAGTAAACGTTAGGACTTTTTATGAGCAACGCTTCCACCCGCTCGGCAGCGCCCACCTTAACTTCAATACCCATAATGCACATGAAGTTAAGTCCCAACTGCTGGGGATTAGGTACAGCAGTTATACTGATCATGTTGCTTTTTAAGAGGCCCCTGACTCTATTGCGCACGGTCCCTTCCGACACCTTAAGTTTTCTGCCGATTTCCCGGAAGCTCTGCCGGGCGTCCTCCTGGAGTTCACGGATTATCTTCTGACCAAGTTCATCCAGCATATTTCACCTCCTGGACAAAATCGAGTAAAGTACCCTACCAATAATATACGCATATTAGCACCAGAATGCAAACTACAGAAGAGAATGCGTAATAAACTATGGGTATATTAACAAATAAATACCCTGCTATAGAGAGAATACCCGCAGCAACGGATTGAACAGCATACTCTAACGAGTCTGATGAATTAAATCAGGCTAATGTATCCCCCCCGGTAAATTCCGTCAGCCATACCGCACGATTGTATTAGGCTGCTAATGATAGTACTCCAGGAGTATTCACCCGGACGGTGGTCTGGTGTTAGGAGGCGGCAGGCTGGAGGAGCTGAGGCCAAGACGGTGAAATAAACAGCCCTATACGGAATGGATTGTTTACGGATTATTTACGAGTTTTTAACTCATTTTTATGCTTTATATGCAGGCTGGATGGTACTTTATAACTGGGAAAATCCATTATACGTATGACTAAGGTGCAAGGCACAACCGAAGGGGCACTGAACATCTTAACCCCAAAGAACGCCCCTTATGTAACGCAGGAAAGGCAGGAGAATCATGAGCAATGTCCTGATCCTATCAGGTAAGCCGATTTTAAAAAAAGAGGAGGAAGAAGCGCTAGCTAAGGACAACGTCTGGGTCACGGCATTACTTAATAATAGCGAGGATATATGGAAGAATATCCACGGGGATTTCGACTACATCCTGTTAGGCAACGCTCTGGGCGGCACTGATATTTATCAGGTACACCGTGTGGGAACCGTTAAAGAGACACAATGATACTGGTTTGTATTGCCATGGAGAAAGCTGCTACCCGCATATGAAACATTAACCAGGATAAGACCTTAGCTATCGCAACGCCGAAGCGCCGGGAAAATAAGGATGAAAGCTAAAAAGAAAGTTACCTATATAGAAGAAGGCCAGGAAACTCTACCACCCGCTGCTGACCAGGGCGGAGATACGGCTTGTCAGGATGACGTAGCGTTAATATCTGTACAGCGAAATATGACCAATATATGGCAGAATCCAAAAGCAGTTAAGCTGATAAGCTGGCTGTTGAGTGAGAAAAACGCCCGGATAAATCCAGAAATTAGCCTGCAGAATAAAGAGGGCTTCTCATATCCAAAGGCCGATGATATCATGGATACTTCAGGCATCACAACATCGCTGATTCTGGAATCCCTGGTTACAGAAGGCGTTTTACTAAGGGACGACTATGAGAAAATTCTATTGAGTCCCAGTGGCTCGGTTCAGTTAATCCCGGTAGAGAGGTGCCCCAATTGTAATTCACCACACCTGTCAAAAGGGAAAATGATAGAGCACTTTTTGTGCGGGCACGTTGGCCTTGAGGAAGATTTCGTCTCAGGGTTGAAGAGTGTCTGCCCCAAATGCAAAAAGGAGCTAAGGCTAATCGGCACCGACTACCGCGTACCCGGGCTGCGGTATACCTGCCATAATTGCCAGGGAATATTCCCTTTACCCACGATAAAATACCGCTGCCTGAAAACAGATGAAATTTATGACCTGGAGGAGCTGCGGCACGTCTGGCTCTATTCATACCGCTTGAACGAAGCACGCCGGAAACGGCTGGAATTCGAACTTGAGCCGAAAAAGAGATTCGTGGATTATCTGCACAGCCTGGGCTACGACGTACAGGAGTCAGTCAGGCTCCAGGGAAGGTCAGGAGCCAAACATACCATTGACCTTCTGGCCCGCATGGAAGACCCGATAGCCAAACATACCGTTGCCGTGGGAATACTGGCCGCACAACCGAATGAAGAGGCGGTCACTATCGATTCGCTTTTCAGCTTCGATAGCAAAATTTACGATATAGGCATTAATCACAAGATTGTCCTCGCCATACCCAGGCTGGCCTCAGAAGCCGTAAAGTTTGCCGAAAGACAGGGCATCCGGGTATACGGCATAGAAGAGCTTGGAGCTTTACTGGCAAAGCAATCTGAATTGCCGGAAATCGTATCAGAGAACAGGGAGCAGCCATCGACCAGACTGGTAGAATACGAGAGCGAGCCGGAACTGGCCGAACTCGGCCCCAAAGGCTACCTGAAACGGCTCCTGGAAAAGAAAGGTTACATTGTTACCGAGAATGCCAAGATTATCGGAAGGTCAGGCGCGGAACATGTCCTGGAGCTTTACGCAGAGAAAGACGATGGCATAACCAGCCACCAGCTCGCTGCCTGTGTCCTGACGGATGGACATACCAACGCCAGCGGTGTCAATGAAGTCGTCCAGTTTGACACGGCGGCCTACGATGCCGGCATATCTGACAAGGTCATCATCACCATTCCCAAACTCGGCAAAGCCGCCAAACAGTTCGCCAAGTACCAGCATATCAAGATACTTGAAGCCAAAGACCTTATTGATTTCTCCAGCAAATGCTTCATGCCGAAGTCAGAATCGACCACAGTGCCCAGTGAATAAACCACGAGAGTAAAAGAGCATGTTAAAGAGCGGGATTATCGGTGCCCTTATGTTCGGCCTGCTAACCGGTTTCATAATACTGATACCTTCCAGGCCGTCAATCCTCGCATATGTGGCGGGTACAGGCAGCGCCTTAATCATTATTATTCACTTCATTTTATCCGCAAACACACGAAGAAAGCGGATTGGAAATGCCGCCGTCTGGATACCGATGTTCAGTCTATCCCTGCTTTTTATTTTTCTACCCGTTTTCTTTGCCGCCGCCTTATATTTCTGGGGAGCTTTATCCTTCTTCTCCTGGATGCTGGTAATAAGCCTTTGTGTGGTTTTTTATATCAATTTCCTGTGCATACCCCTGGCCATTTACCAGAAGCGAAGGGAACTCAAACAAAGTGACTTCTTTAGTTACTTCCCACCTGTAAGCATCCTTATTCCAGCCTATAATGAAGAGAAAGTCCTGCGCAGGGCTATCGAGACTGCCCTCGAGGCAAATTATCCCTATAAAGAAATCATCGTTATTGATGATGGCTCCACCGATAGAACATACCAGATAGCCCAGGAATACTGCGATAGTGGTGTGAAAGTGATTCATCGGCCCAACGGCGGTAAAGCCGTGGCTATAAACCATGGCCTGAGATTTGCCCGGGGTGAAATAATCGTCATTGTGGACGCTGACAGTCTTGTCGGCAAGAATACATTAATTGAATTGATTCAGCCTCTAAAAGACCCTGAAATCGCTGCCGTTGCCGGTAATATCAAGGTCCTCAATCGCATGAATTGGCTGACAAAATGCCAAGCACTGGAATATATCGCCAGTATTAACGTTTATCGCCGCGCCCTGGATGTATTCGGCAGTGTCACCGTAGTGCCCGGCGCCCTCGGCGCCTACCGGCGCGAAGTCCTCGAAGGCAGCGGCTTCTATGACACAGATACCCTTGTCGAGGATTTTGATGTAACCATAAAAACCCTCAAGACCGGCAAGGTGGTCCAGGCAAGCACCGCAGCTATCGCTTATACGGAGGCTCCGCAGACACTGGGAAGTCTGGTTAAGCAAAGGCTGAGATGGTACCGCGGCAATTTCCAGGCCCTGTGGAAACACCGCGATGCCGCACTCAATCCCCGATACGGCTTTTTACAGAAACTGGCTTTCCCTTTCCTGGTAGTATCAATGGTTTTTACACCCTTTGCCGGTCTGATAACTATTATTGCAGCGGTTATGGCCATCGCCAGCGGCCACGTTATAATGCTTCTACCAACCTTCATATATTTCTCTTTACTCCAGCTTCTGCTTTCGCTTCTGGCCATCGAGCTTGATAATGAAGATATAAAACTGGCCTTATATGCGCCTTTTTTCATCTTTGGCTACAAGCAGATATGCGATTTCACCATGATAAAGGGACTAATAGACGTCCTCTTCCGCAAGGGACTGAAATGGACAAGTGTACAAAGAATTGGGGCAAAAGTATCCAAGAGCCTCCTGTCCTGACATCAAGATACCGACAGAGAGATAAAGTCATTCAGCGAGGAAATCCATAAAGATAAAAGTACTAATTTATATTGTCTTTTTGTGTCTGGTTTTATTCGCCGGCTACCAGATAACGGCACATTCCAAGAAAGCAACTATATGTCTGTTTTTTGACGATGCCTGGCAGAACCAGTACGAAACTGCTTTGCCAGTTTTACTCGAGCATGACTTTAAAGCGACCTTCGGCGTTATTACCGGCAGTATCGGTACAGGCAATGGTTCCTGGAAATACATGGATGAAGAAGAACTGCAAAAGCTAGCTGCTTGCGGCATGGACATCACCGGCCACACCAGAACTCATCCTCATCTGACAGACAATCTTACAGACGAGCAACTGCGCGAGGAAATCATTGACTCAAAGAAATGCCTCGAGGAAATGGGCTTTGAAGTAAATACCATGATATACCCCTACTACGAGTGGGATGACAGGGTAATTGAATACGTTATAGAGGCCGGGTATACCTGTGCCAGGGGCGGCTGGCCTGAAGATGGCGCCTATGAACTTAATACGTCCGAGACAAAGGCCAGGTACCACATTCCCTCCCGGCAGATTACCAACCAGAGTCTGGAGAAGTTTAAATCAATCGTCAATAAACGAGGGAGAAATCCCGTCATCTGCCTGGTTTACCACTTTATCTCCGATACCGGCCCTGAAGAGACTTCCACGCCGATAGCCAACTTCCAGGCGCAGATGTCATATCTGAAAGAGGCCGGCTTTACCATCGCCCTTCTACCGGATATAATCGGGTAGTAAATCCATAATCCCGTTCAATTCTATCCAGCCAGTTACAGATAATCCTGGGAAAAACGGAAGACTCCCGGCCCATACTTGCAGGAGTGCAACATAGATATCAGCGTATCTGTCCTGATGACCCAGCCGTAAGAACCCGCCACTTTTTTAATCGTAGCCTCACCTATCCTCGGCCAGGAAGATGCCGTGGCATCTTCCACAAGTATCACGTCATAACCCATATTGAATGCGTCCATTAACGTATTATCCACACAGATGGCGGTATCGACGCCGGTGAATATGACGGTATCGGCATATATGCTCCTTAACCACAGGTCGAGTTCAGTATCCTGGAAAGCGGAATCCCTTCTCTTGACGACGATATGGTCGTCATGTGTCGGCTTGAGCTCATCAATTATCTCCGCGTCCCATGTTCCCCGTACACATGCCGGTATCCTGAGAAACTCCGCTCGCCTCTCGGGTACAATGCGGTGCAGCCTCGTGAAGAGGTCTATCCCGGATTCCTCTCTAACCTGCTGGGTATAGAACACAGGTATTCCTAATTCCCGAGATGCGGCTATTATCCGGGCAATATTCGGTATGATACGTCTGTATGCATCAAGGTCAGCCCCAATATTACCCCCGTATTCCTCGTAGGAGCCTCCCTGCGTACAGAAGCCATTCTGCATATCTATGACGAGCAGGACGGGACGAAATTCAGACGGTCGTATACGCGCCATGGCTCATACCTCCGTATATTGCTTCTTGTGCGCCAATGAAAATGAATGAGCACTTATATATGCACGAGTAATTTTAGCATATTATGGTGACACAGAAATAACCAGTGCTGGATATTAGCCCGCTACGTTCGCCTTGACAGTCTCCTTCTATTGTGTTAACTTACTTTCAATTACGCCTATAAACGTTGTCCCCCACCATCAATCATTACGGAGGTAGAATATATATGGTTCGCCTGGAAAAGCTAGACGAAGACGAAAGAAAAATGCTGCTGAGTATCCCGTGCCCGACGTTTGAAACCCAACCATGGGTCAGCGGGCCGCCCTTAAGCCAGAGGCGGGTGGCCATTATCACTACCGCCGGACTGCACCTGCGGAACGACCGCCCTTTTCAGATGGACCCGAACGACTTCTACCGCGTAATACCGGGGGAGATACAGGCCAATGACCTGGTTATGTCCCATATGTCGGCAGGTTTCGACCGCACCGGTTACCAGCTGGACTGGAACGTAGTTTTCCCCCTTGACCGATTACGCGAAATGGTGGCGGAAGGCATTATCGACAGCGTGGCCGATTTCCACTATTCCGTCAACAGCGCCCATCAACCGGCGGAGTTTGATGCGCCGATGCGGGAAATCACCCGCCTGCTCAAGAAGGACAATGTAAACGCCGCCCTGCTTCTTCCCGTCTGACCGGGCTGTACGAGCGCCGTTGGCGTTATCGCCCACTTCATAGAAGACGAAGGTGTCCCCACCACCGGCATCAGTCTCATCCGGCCACACACCGAAACGATAAAGCCGCCCAGGGCATTATGGGTGCCTTTTGAGCTGGGGCGCCCCCTGGGCGCACCCGATGACCCTGCCTTCCAGAAGCGGGTATTACTGGCATCACTGAAGCTTTTAGAGGCAACCGATGGACCCGTGCTGGAAGACTTTCCCGAGGACGAGCCGGAGACCGAAGCGATAACGGTCCTGGCCTGTCCGGTCAATTTCTCCCGGGATACGGCTGGAACCGGAGAATCAGACCCGCTGCTGGCGTCTTTTCACAGAGAGATGACGGCTATGCGCCCCTGGTATGATATGGCCGTATCCAAGCGCCAGCGTACTACAGTAGGTGTCAGCGGCATTGACCTAGAGGCACTGGCCGACTTTATCTACGCCTTTGTTAAGAGTACCGAGCCGGAAAACCCCCGCGACGACATACCACTGGTAAATACACTAAAGCTGGCCGTTGAGGACCTGAAGTCCTACTATATCGAGGGGATTACATTGCAGCCGGGCCAAGCCGGCGCCTCGAGCCAGGTACTTAACAACTGGTTCTGGGATGAAACCGTAGCCGGCAAGGTACTCCTTGAATTGAAAAAAGCCTGCGAAGCGAGTCCGGATAAAGTGACGAGCATGATGGGCTCTCACTCAATCGTCCCCCACGATGTCGCCCAAAGATACGAAAAGAGGCCGCCCTAAAAAGCCAGGCTCACAATCAGAAACCCGATGAGAGAAGCGAAGGTAATCGGGGGTAAGGCAGGCATGGGCTTACCCTTGAGCCAGAGCGACTGAATCAGGAAAGCGCCCATCAACCCTATCAGGGCAAAGACACCCACGAGCAAGGCACCATTCAGGCCGTCATCGAAAAAAACGGAAACCGCCAGCATCAGGGGAAACCCGATATCACCGCCGCCAAGTATAGAGTATTCGCGCTCATCGGACTCTTTACTTCTCAAGTCGCCTACCCGCACTTTACTCAAACTCAATTTCCAGTCGCCGATTTGCCTGGGGAAGATGAAGGCGGGTAGAGTATCAGCCTCGGAGAGTTTGTCGGCCATCCAGACCATAAAGCCAAAACGTACGGCCACGACGTCATAGACAGCAATAATCAGCATAAAAATCATGAACGTTAACGGAGAAAAAAGAAATCCAAAAACCGAGCCCGCCCCGGAAAGGGTAACCAGCAGAAGCAAGTCATGCAGCCAGACCCTGGCCCAGAACAGCCAGATAATGCCGGCGATGGCCGCCACAGGATAAGCCAGTATATCCGGCAGAGTCAGGCCAATAACTATAAACACCCCCCAGGCAAACATGAAGGCAAACAGCACACGGAAGACCAGCCGCAACTTGCTCAGAGGGATAATGAAAAGAACCAGACCCATCACCACCACCACACCAAAGAAATAGGCAACGATTGGCCCGAGAGATACGTCCGGCGAGACAATCTGGTTAATCTTAATGTATAGCTGCTCCTGGTAAGCCACGTAAATGGTAAGCGCCAGAGACATTACCATTACAAGGCCACCCCAGAGAAGAGTACTGAGTTTCGACTTCATAGTACTATCGGACTCTAAAAAATGCGCAGTTTAGGCTAATAAAAGACTTATGACGTATGTCAGTCGGCGATTGTTTTCAACAACTTATTTACATCTCTGGCTACATTATCCAGGTCCTGTTTATTGGGACGTCCCCTGATATCACCCAGTCTGCCTTTGGTGCTGGCCTCTTCATTGTTATGGAACTCGCCGGTAACATACCACTCACCAGCTACATTATAGCCCAGGTGTTCAAAGAACTGTCCGAAGTACTTGCCCACGGGTATGGCTTCATTTATGCCGGTGTGCGGCCCGGAATACGTGACGAAAGCCACTCCCGTCTTGCCGGGCAGCTTAGGGGAATTATATTTAATGTCGCCACGCTTATGATAATAGCCCACCTTCTCTTTTATGTATTCCTGAACCGGTCCCGGCGGCTGCCACATATAAGACGGCGACCCGATAAGAAGCAAGTCATAGTCATATAATTCCAGTTCCTCAGCCTTCGCCTCTTCAAAACGTTTTAATATGGAATTTACACCACTTTTTTTCAACGTTTCATGAATAGTTTCAGCTACCTTTTTCGTGTTGCCCGTGGCCGACCAGTAAATTACGAGCGCACTCATAGACCCTCCTCAAAATACAGATATGGCGCCAATGCTAACAGGAAAGAAATTATAGCCTGTAAGCTTATCATGCCCGACTTCAATAAGTTTACGCTTATTATTAAGGGCACATCAATAATCCGGGCTGAAACCGCTATTTTCAGGGATTCTGGGACTCCTGGGCTAATTGCTGCAGTATTCCATGCTCCCACTGTAAGAATTTCTCTCTACCGAGCGTATATGCGGTAAGCTTCCATTTCATCTCTTTAAGGTTCTCCGCTATTGTCGGTATCCAGTTATAGGGAATGGCTATCAGCACCCACCCCGGCTCAAGTGCCTCCCTGCCTATCGAACCAAAGCCCATCCCGCTGATATAGTAATTCACCTTGCCGGTGATATAAGGATAAGCGTAAAGCCAGGCACACGACAGGGCCGTGGTTGTTTTGCTCTCGTACATTTCACCGGTGGAATAGGTCATGGCCCTCAGCACAAGTTCCGCCTGTGTGGCATTGGTCATAAAAAGCAGGAGGTCCGGCTCGAAGGTTATCTTGTCCAGTGGGGCGAGAACGACGTAGTTAACGGTACCCCGCGGCAAACCGGGATTTATCTGAAAGAGTCTTTTATTGGCGCGTTGTTCCTGAAAGATTTCCAGTTTTACGCCCAGCTCGCCACTCTGGGCGAACGAAGGGGATGGACCATTCTCCGCCATGCCGACGACGGAGCTTCCAAAGCAGTTCTCATTTTCTTTGGTGAAATAAAAGGCAGCGCCTCTCCGCTGGGCTTCCGGGAGCATCTCGCAGAGAGCCAGGCTTTTATCGAGTTGCTCGATTCCTTCCGGTTTGTGGAACAGAAACTTGACACCTACAGGTGGCTTCTCCAATTCCAATTTACCGAAGATGGACAGGTCAGTTTTCAGTGGTCTCATATTAACCTCCTTCTTTTAGTCACGTGTTCCTGCAAAGACGGGGAAGTACTAGCGGTAACACCGTCGTTTATAAAGCGCCTACATGAACAGGCTATGAGCGGTACGCTGGATTGTTTCGTGCAAAGTGGGATGACCATAGATAATCGCCCCCAGGTCCCCAGCCGTCCCTCTCATTTGCATGATGGCTGCCGTTTCATGTATCAACTCAGCCGCCTGAGGGCCGACGATGTGGGCACCCAGAATTTCACCCGAAGTTGAGTCAGCGATAATCTTCACAAAGCCCTGGCTTCCTTTAATAATACCGGCCTTGGGATTCTGGTCGAAAGGAAACTTACCGACCTTTATATTCAGTCCCTTCTCCTGAGCCTCGCCTTCGGTGATACCAACCGACGCCATGGCGGGTACGGTACGGACAGCCCGCGGCACCACGCGGTAATCTATCGTCGCATTTCTGCCCATGGCATTGTCGGCGGCGACCATACCCTGAATCATGGCAACGCTGGCCAGCATCTTGCCACCGATGGCATCGCCAATAGCATAGATGCCTTTAACGCTGGTCTCCATTCTTTCGTTGGCTTCAATGCCATCACCGGTCACAGCCACGCCGGCGTTCTCCAGACCGAGGCCATCTACAGACGGCTGCTGACCCAGGGCAAATACGGCGAATTGTGCCATTACCTTCTGCTTCGCACCACCATCGGAGATAGTTATCGATTTGCCTTCTTTACTATCATCAATACTCTCAATGTCTACCCCAGCGTATATTTTAACGCCTTCCTCTTCGAGAGTCTGCCGCAGGTAAGCGGCTACCTCTTCATCTTCATTGGGAAGCAGCCTGGGTCTTCTGGCTATTAAACTGACGCTACTGCCCAGGTTGACCCAAATAGCAGCCAGTTCCAGAGCCGTAACACTGCGTCCTATAATCGCCAGGCTCTTGGGAAGCTCGTGCAAATCCAGAAGTTCCTTGGTCGTAAGCACTCCCGGACCGTAAGCCCCGGGTACCTGGTACCTTCTGGCAAATGAGCCCGAAGCGATGACGATTTTCTTCGCCTGGACTATCTCTGTCTTTCCAGTGCCAAGCGTAATTTCTACCTGATTTGGGGAGACCAGCTTCGCCGAACCGATTAAAACATGGACGCCGGTAGCCTGTAACCTGGCTTCCATACCGGCGACCACACCCCGGACCACTTTCTCTTTCTCACCTATCAACCGGGCATAGTCAACCTCAACTTTGCCCACATTGATACCGTCTTTCCCGGCTTCTTTTATCGACCTGAGAAGTTCGACACAGTGGTCCATGAAGCACATAGGTATGCAACCCCAGGTCGGGCAAATACCCCCCACTTTTTCTTTCTCAACGAGCAATACATTTCCGCCGAGCATGGCCGCTCTCTGCGCCGCCAGAAAACCGGCGGAGCCCCCGCCGATGACTACTACGTCTCTATCTTCCAACAGTCATACCTCCTTCTACCTGAGGTAACAGGTCAGGTCTTATTTATCAAATAAGGCTACTACGCCATATCCTTTTTTGTCAAGACAGTACCTCATAGAAGACAGCCTCCAAAAAGACGACCGTTAAGCTCAGTCAGGCCGGGACAGTCCTAACCAGCTACGCCCTGTAAATCCTGCACAACGTTCCCCTGGTGCGGACAGAGCCGCAGACAGGCTCACGGGGCGGGTCACCCGTCAGGACGACATTGACATTCGACTCGAAGCAGCCGTGTTCCGGGGCCGGCTTTTCCGGGAACCACCAGCCATGCGGGGCATGGACTACCCTGGGATGGACATCAGTGGTGAGCCTTGCCTTGAGCCTGATTCTTTCTCCACTGACCTGCGGCGTCTCGAGCCATACCCAATCGCCTTCGGCGACGCCAGCTTCCCTGGCTGTGTCCGGGTGTATATCAATAAGCGGGTCAGGCACTTGCTTCCTTAACCGGCGTATCTGACGCTCCTCGGTGTTGAAGAAGGCAATATCTCTTCCTCCAGTGATAAGAATCAAAGGATATTCTTGTAAAAGCTCCGGAGTGCTCACGGGGCTTTCCGGAGGTTCGTAAAATGTCGGCAGGGGGTCGTATCCGTATTCCTTCAGTCGGGTGGAGTACAGCTCTACCTTACCCGTCGGGGTGTTAAATGCCTTCTCAGTATATTTCCTGTACCGCATGGGCGCTACGATGTAACCTTTGTCCTGCAGTTCACGAAACGTTATACCCAGAGACTCAACCGAAGCATTATTCAGTTCATCAACGTCATTCCAGGGCATGGGCACCCTTTCTGTCCAGGTTATTCTTTTCGATAGCTCAATGAGTATTTTTCTGTCGTCCCAGCGCTCATAAAGCGGCTCCACGGCCTTTTGACCGGCGGCAATATAATTGGTGTACATGAGATTGGGGAAATCACCCATATCGTCTTTCTCCAGCCAGGTCGATGCCGGCAGCACGAAGTCAGCCAGTTCGGCCGTGGGCTGCATGAAGAAATCGGCAACAACGAGCAAGTCAAGGTTCTTAAGCGCTTTCCATACTTTCCGGCTGTCCTGCATATTGACCACAGGATTTCCCGTGGTGCAGTACAGAGCCTTGAGGGGGTAGGGGTTGCCGTTAAGCATGGCTTCAACCGCCAGGGCACAGTGCACGAATCCCTCCTGTACCTCAGGCCCCGCGGGGAGGGGGAATTCCCGGCCGCCGATACGCTTTTCCCTGATAGCCCGGTCAACGTTGAACTGCCGGCATACATGGACAAAACCTTCCGGAAGCTGCTGGAACAAATTACCGCCTTGGACGTCCAGGTTTCCGGTAAGGGCGATTAATATGGCAAAGGCACGGTCCGTCTGTGTGGAATTGATGTTATGCTCCACTCCAATGCGATGGTGCAGGACGGCTGGCCTGGTGTTAGCATAAAGTCGTGCCGCCGACCTGATACTTTCGGCTGACAGCCAAGTTATCTCAGCTACTTTTTCAGGAGGGAACGCCTGCACATGCCGGCGAAGCTCATCGAATCCGTAGCACCACTCATTAACAAACTCTTCGTCATAGAGTCTTTCCTCGATAATGACATTAATCATGCCGAGAGCCAGGGCAACATCCGTCCCGGGCCTTACCTGAAGCCAGAGGTCAGCCAAGGAAGCCAGCCTGGTACGGCGGGGGTCAACGACAATCAGTCTGGCCCCCCTCCGCTTTGCCTGCACTATCTCCTCGCCGCGCGGCGGATGCGAAAGCAGGGGATTGCCGCCCCAGACCATAATACACCCGGCATTGCGGTAATCCGGGCCGACCTCCATCATGGTGGTCATCTGCCCGTAAGTGCTCGTTTCGGCGATAACCGAGGGCGCAAAACAGATGTGATTGTCGACACTTATCCTGTTCGGCGTACCGAGCATCAGACAGAACAGGCGGGCAACGTTATTGCCCGTCCTGGGGCCGGTGCCGGTGATAACAGCGATAGACTCGGCACCGTATCTCCCCTGGACCTCAGCAAGCCTTCCGGCTATCTCATCCAGGGCCTCATCCCAGGAGACCCTCTGCCATTTACCCTCCCCCCTCCCACCAGAACGCCGCAGGGGATATTTCAGCCGGTCAGGGTGGTAGAGAAGGTCGGGTTGTGCCCGTCCTTTCACACAAATAAAACCGTGATTCATAGGGTGGTCGGGGTCACCCGTTACTCCGGTGACTTTTCCGTCCTCCAGGTGAACCAGGACACCACAGTTGCAGTGGCATGCCTGACAGATACTCCTGACCGTCTTTTTCACCCTCATCTCTTTCTAAGTTCTGTCAACACCCGATAGGAAACGGCTTCTCACCCAAAGCCATACGGCAGAGGCTGGTCAGGTAAACAGGCGGCAGGCCGCGCTCCTGGCAGGGCCGGCTCAGACGCATCCAGCATATGGGGCACAATATTACCATGGCTTCGGCCCCGTAAGCCTTGGCATCAGTAATGTTCTTATCCTGATACTTCAAGCCTCTTTCAGGCTCCTTATCTAAATAGGCGCCGCCGCAACAGAGAGCATCCTGACGGTCATACTTTCTCGGTACTCGTTGTACGCCGATTAACTCGAAGAGTTCATCCAGCATGGGTTCTTTTTCAGGAGTGTACCTTGATATGCAGGGACGCTGGTAGGCGATTTTTTTATTAAGCTTGGTGATGTTGTTGGGATGCTCCCTGAGGTAATTCAAGAGGTACTCAATAATATGGACTGACTTGAAAGGTACTTCAATACCGTACTCTCGCGCCTTGGTGGTGGTTGTCGAGTAGCAATCATCATGGGTTAGGACAATCTCTTTTATATTCAGGCTGGCCAGATTATCTATAAACCTGGGCAGCCCTTTTCGAAACAGGCTCTCCCTGGCTGTGTGAAGATAAACAATATAACAGAAGTACTTTCCCCCTTCAACTACAGTTAAACCATCGAACATCTGGCCTTGAAAGGCTCCATCCGGAAAGTTATTTTTCAATACACAGAAAGAAATGGCTGGCTTATCAGGGTCCCCCCTGGTTACCTGGCTGGGCATATCTTCGTGACCAGCCAGCATCTTCAATACGCCCTCTGGTGCCGGCAGAATGCCCTTTTCCTCCTGAAGCTGCAGAATCAGGTCATAAGGATTGGCACCCTTCTCGCAGTACTCATTGCAGGCCATGCAGGTTATACACTTCCTTAAAATCTCGGTATCCTTGCCTTCTATCAGGGCCGTCATCTCCTGGATGGCCTTCTCCCGACTGTAATCGACGTACTGGCACCTCACCAGGCAATCACCGCATTTATCACATTTCGATGAATCGAACATTTTGTAGCCTCCTTTTAACTCATTAATCAGCCTCCCCATTATATACGGATTTCGAGAGGTCGGCAATATAACAACTTCAGTGCGTACGTCATGGTTGTTTGTAAGACAAACTTTGCAGTTGGTATAATTGGTATAATTTATGGGACTGACTGAGCCTTACGGTTTGCAAATTCTGAGATAGAGAGGTGCTAATATGGCAGTGCAGGAATTCAGACATCTGTTTTCACCAATCAAGATAGGGCCGATGACGGTGCCTAATAGAATCGTCTTTCCGGCTCACTGGACGTGTTTTTTCCCCCAAGATCAACCGCCAAACGAGAGGCTGATGCATTACCTGGCAGCCAGGGCCAGGGCTGGGGCCGGACTTATTATAACGTCACAGAACACGGTGTGGCCTTCAAGTACGCACCATGGTTATGTGGCCAGCCATGATGATAAGGCCATGCCTGCTTTTAAGATGATTAGCCAGGCTATCCATGAGAACGGCTCCAGGGTGGCTGCCCAGCTAGTACACTTTGGTCCGCTCAGCGGCTTCGTTGAGACCGGAGGAGCCGGACTGGCTCCATCTGCCATAGGAGGGGGAATCGGGCTGCTACCACATGTACTATCAGGTGGCGTGCCTTATGAGATGGACATCAATGACATAAAGGGGATTGTGGCATCTTATGCCAGCACGGCCTACCGGATGCGGGAGGCAGGCTATGACGGCGTCGAAATCTCTTCCGATGTGGCCGCCGGCCACTTGCTTCTTTCATTTCTATCTCCTCTCACTAACCGGCGTACCGATGATTATGGTGGCAGCCTGGAGAATCGCTTCAGATTGCATATGGAAATCATTGATGCTATCAGGGAAGCGGTCGGGTCTGATTTCGTGGTAGGCCTGAGGCTTTCTGGGGATATGCTGATCGAGGGTGGTACGAACCTGGATGATACCAAGGTGCTCGCCGCTAAAGTAGAAGCGAGTGGTAAGATAGACTACCTGAGTATTTCTGACGGTCTGGCCGGGCATATCCCACCAATGCACTTCCCTTTAGGATGCTTCGTTTATCTAGCTGCCGGAGTCAAGGAAGTGGTAAATCTGCCGGTGATATGCCACGGCCGGATAAATGACCCGGTGCTGGCAGAGACCATACTGGCCAATAACCAGGCCGATTTGGTTGGGATGGTCAGGGCGCTTATCTGCGACCCTGAATGGCCCAGCAAGGCACGAGAAGGCCGAACGGACGAAATACGCAAATGCATCGCCTGCAATCAGGTTTGTGATGGCAACTTCTTGAAGCGGAAGCCCATAGGCTGCACTCTCAATCCGGAAGCGGGCAGGGAAAAAGAACTGGCCACAATAACCCCAGCCACGACCAAGAAAAAGGTAATGGTGATTGGGGGAGGAGCCGCCGGCCTGGAGACAGCCAGGATGGCTGCCCTAAGAGGGCATCAGGTAACTCTATACGAGAAGGGGAAAGAGCTGGGGGGACAGTTGAACATAGCCGCCAGGATACCGAAGAGGGAGGACTTCGCCGAGGTCCCCAGGTACTACACCTACCAGATGAATCATCTCGGCGTGGAGGTTGTCCTGGAAACAACAGTGACGACCGAGATGGTCAGGGAGAAGAAACCCGATGCTGTGGTGGTCGCCGTAGGCTCAGTGCCCAGTATACCTCCATTGCCGGGAGGCGATAGAGACAACGTGGTCTGGGTGCGGGATGTGCTCCAGGGAGAGGTAGCTGTGGGGGAGAATGTAGTGGTGATAGCCGCGGAGCAGCATGAGCAGGCATTAGGCGTGGCCAACTTCCTGGCGGATAAGGGGAAGAAGGTGGAGCTTCTCACCAATTGCTTTTACGCCGGTAACGAGTTAGACGGTGCCACCATGACATTTATGTACGGGCAGTTGCTGAGCAAAGGTGGTGTCATCACCCCCCTAACTCAAGTAAAGGAGATAGAAGAGCATGGCGTAGTTACTTTCAATGTGATGACAAACGTTGAAAGGCGCGTTGAGGGGGTTGATACCGTGGTTGTGGCGGCCATCGGGAAAGCGGATGACGCTTTGTACCTTGCCCTGAAGGGCGAGGTGAAGGAAATTTATGCTGTTGGTCAGTGTCTCGCGCCGCGCCTTCTCCCCGACTCAATCTGGGACGGCGCCCACGTGGGACGTCTGCTGTAGGAGAGGCTTAGACGGAGAGGAGGAGTTTGAGGTTGGTATCTTCCGGGAAGAGTATCTGGGTTATCGCCGAACAAAGCGAGGGGCAACCAGAAGAGAGCAGTTTTGAGATATTGAGCTGTGGCTGTAAACTGGCTGGTGAACTCGGGGGACAGGTCAGTGCCATCGTTGTTGGGAGCGACAGTCAGGAACTTGCGAACACTATGGCGAGCTACGGTGCTGATAAGGTATATCTCCTGCACAACCCTTTACTAATAGAATACCATGCTGAGCTTTTCGTTGAAGCCCTATCAAAGCTTATCGACAGTGAAAAACCGGAAATAGTTTTATGCGGGGCCACCCTCACCGGCAGGGACCTGGCCCCCAGGCTGGCAGCCCGGCTGAAGACAGGACTGATTTCAGATTGTATCAGCCTGTCACTTAATGAGGAAGGGCTTTTGCTGGGAAATAAGCTTACTCACGGGGGCAGGGTCAACAGCACCATTGTCTGTCCCGCTTCGAAACCCCAGATGGCTACGGTCAAGCCCGGTGTTATGACGGCAGCCAGACCGGATGCTACCAGGAAACCTGCGGTAATCTTAATCACGCCGGAGCTCAGCCAGAGGGAGCCGCGCACCAGTGTTCAGGGAGTTGTTAGAGCCGACCCCGAGAAGATCAGCCTTGATGAAGCTGATGTTATTATAGCCGGTGGCAAGGGGGTAGGCGGAGAGGCAAATTTCCGGCTACTTGAGGAAATAGCCAAATACTTGGGCGGGGTGGTGGCGGGGTCTCTCGGTGCTGTTGATGAAGGCTGGCTCCCCCGCCGGAAGCTCGTCGGTCAGACCGGGACAACGGTCACCCCAAAGCTCTACATTGCCTGCGGCATATCAGGTTCAGTCTATCACGTCCTGGGGATGAGAGACTCGGAGTTCGTCATTGCCGTTAATAAAGACCGCAACGCACCGATTTTCAAGGTCGCCGATATGGGCATTATCGGGGATGTGGTCGAGGTTGCCCCGGCCATAATCGACCGACTGCGCGAATTATCCCAGAATACATCTGGAGAAAACAGTTAGATAAACGATGTCCGAGAAATTCGATGTCATTATCGTTGGCGCCGGACCGGCCGGGAGCACCGCCGCTCTGGTACTGGCGCGAGCCGGGCTGAAGGTCGCCGTTTTGGAAAGGGGCGAACAACCCGGCGTCAAGAACATGTTCGGCGGAGTGCTTTACTATACTGAAGTACTGAACGAGCTTTTACCCGATTTCTGGGAGCAGGCGCCCCTAGAAAGATACGTAACCAAACACGACCTTCTCTTCCTGACTGATAGTGCTTCCTTCTCCATCTCCTTTAAAGATGAGGAATTCAGCCGGCCTCCCTATAACGGCGTAACTCTGTTGAGGGCGAAATTCGACCCCTGGTACGCCGGCAAGGCGGAAGAATGCGGGGCTTTTTTTATTCCGGAGACAGCCGTCGATGACCTTATATGGGAGAAGAATAAAATCATCGGCATCAGGACGGGAAGGAGCGATGGAGAGGTATATGCTGACGCCGTTATCGCCGCCGACGGCGCCAATTCCCTCCTGGCGAAAAAGGCCGGACTCAGAAAGGAGTTTCCCAGTCCGTCATTTGCGGTCGCGGCTAAAGAGATATTAGCCCTCCCCTCCGAGACCATAGAGGCAAGGTTCGGCTTGGCCGACGGCGAGGGAGTGGCCCAGAGCTTTGTCGGGGCGGCCACCAAAGGCATGGAGGGGGGCGCTTTTCTGTATACCAATAAAGCCAGCCTGTCCCTGGGCGTAGTCGTCAGAATGAGCTCTCTGCAGGAAAGGAAAATCTCTATCGCCGAAGTTCTGGATGATTTCAAGAGCCATCCCCATATCAAGCCAATCATCAGAGACGCCGTCCTGAAGGAGTATTCGGGGCACCTCATTCCCGAGGAAGGGCTCAACATGGTGCCCGAGCTTTACGGCCACGGACTGCTGGTGGCGGGTGATGCTGCCGGCTTCTTACTGTCAACCGGGCTTACCCTGCAGGGCATGAACTTCGCTATTGCCTCCGGCTATGCCGCCGCCGAAGCTATAAAGACGGCCAGGCAAAAAGGGGATTTCACCAGAAAAGGGCTTGCCTGTTACAAGGACCTGCTCGAGAAGAGTTTTGTGCTTAAAGACCTGAAAACCTTCCACCATACGCCGGGCTTTCAGGCCAACCCCCGCATCTATGAGCTATATCCGTCGCTGGTCTGCGGCGTTTCAAGGAGGCTTTTCCAGGCTACCGGTCAGCCGAAAAAGAAAATCCTCAGTCTGCTCAGGGCAGAGATGAAGGGGAAAATCTCGCCCTGGCGATTAATTAAAGATATCATCATGGCGGGACGTGCCTTAATATGGCCATAGAAGATAAGCTGACGACAATAAGGTTCAACGTTGATGCCGAACCTCATATCAGAGTTAATACCGGGATATGCGAGACCTGCCCCGAGCAGTCCTGCTTGTATGTTTGCCCGGTTCAGAATTATGTACTGGAAGAAGGCAAGCTGGTCTTTTCCTGGCAGGGCTGTCTGGAATGCGGCGCCTGCCGGATTGCCTGTACCAGAGAGGCTATCGATTGGGCTTATCCGCGGGGCGGCTTCGGCGTTTGTTTGCGTTATGGCTAACACTCAGAGTATCAGGTGGAGAGACTATTAATGAATATAATAGTGTGCGTCAAACCCGTGCCTGATGTCAGTATCATTTCGGTTGACCCGAAAACAGGCCTCATAGACAGCGATGACCTGGTCTATACCATTAACCCCGGCGACATGGCGGCGGTGGAGGAAGCGGTACGGATAAAAGAGAGGGACGGTATCAGCCGGATTACTCTCATGTCTGTGGCACCGCCCGCAAACAGGAGGCTGCTACGCCGTTGCCTGGCTATGGGTGCGGACGAGGCCAGGCTCATCTGGGACAGCCGTTTTCATGACCTGGACAGCTATGCCACAGGGGTAATACTGGCCAGGGCTATCGACGGTCTTCAATACGACCTTATTCTCTGCGGGCAAAAGGCTATTGATACCGAGGCCGGGCAGGTCGGCAGTGTCATCGCCGAAAGGCTCGACCTGCCTTTAGCCTCTCGCGTTGTGGAAATCGATATTTCTCCCGATGGTAAGAAAGCCTCTATTGAGAGCAAACTTGAGAAGGGAAACCGGGCGCAGGTGGAGGTTATCCTCCCGGCGGTGCTGGCGGTCGAGGTCGACCTTAATGAGCCGCGATACGCCAGCCTGCCATCTCTCATGTCAGGACTCAGAAAAGATATCAAGGAATATAACCTGGAAGCACTCGGACTGTCGACTGAAGAAGCAGTCACGGAGGGGGTAAAAACCAGAACCGTTGCTCTCTCGCCGCCGAAGCCGAGGCCTAAAAAGGTATTTACACCGGATTCCAGCCTTTCGGCGGAAGAACGGCTGCGCCTTATCATGTCGGGCGGGGTAACGCAGAAACAGGGTGATTTACTCGAAGGCGACCCGGCGAAGATAGCCTCAAACGTGGTACAGTTTCTCAGTGAGAAGAAGCTGCTACCAACAACCTGAACAGCATCAAATCACACCTGAATCCTGCAGCCCATTGATTTCTTCGCGAGTCATTCCCAGTAGCTGGTTCAGGACTTCCCGCGTGTGCTCCCCTAAATCAGGAGAGGCCTTTTCAACTTTACAGGGCGTCCTTGAGAATTTGAAAGGCGTATTGACGACCCTGAATTTACCTGCCTCCGGGTGCTGGACATCAATAATCATGTCCCTGGCCGCTATCTGGGGGTCACCGGCAGCCTGCTCAATGTTATTGACCGGACCACAGGGTATGCCTGCCTGTTCCAGCTCTTCAAGCCACTCCCGCGTGGTTCTGGTTTTCATGGCATCGGTTAATATCGGCTCCAGCGCTTCATAGTTCTGAGTACGTAACCAGCCGTCCTTAAACCGCGGGTCATCAATGATGTCGATACGGTCAATGGCAGCACAGAAGAGCGGCCACTGGTCCTTGATGCCGCCCCTCAGAGCTACGGCAATCGAGCCATCTCTGGTCTGAAAAGTCTGAAACGGCGTAATGACGGGATGCCTTGTACCGAGGGCATGAGGTATCTCACCGGTGTTGAGATAGCGGACAAAGGCGTTCTCCTGAACAGTAACCTGGCAGTCCAACATGCTAACGTCCACGAACTGTCCCTGGCCACTAACGTGGCGCTCCTGTAACGCGGCGAGAGTGGCAATACATAGAAACAAAGCCGCCGCAATGTCGCCATAAGATACGCCGGGTCTTACCGGCGGCCCCCCCTCCTCGCCGGTGATACTCATAACTCCCCCCATGGCCTGTACAATAACATCAAAAGCAGGTTTGCCGGCGTAGGGGCCATACTGCCCGAAGCCGGAGCCGGCAACATAAATGATTCCGGGATTATGTTCCCTGACTCTTTCGTAGCCGAGGCCGAGTTTCTCCATGGTTCCGGGGGTGAAGTTCTCCACTAGAATATCCGCGTTCTCCACCAGTTTCAGAAAGACCTGTACGCCCCTTTCAGCGGCTAAATTCAGCGTTACGCTTTTCTTACCGCGATTGAGGCTGAGAAAGTAAGTACTCTGTCCCCTGACGACAGGTCCATTGCCCCTGGCGATATCGCCTACCTCGGGGCGCTCAATCTTGATGACCTCGGCACCCATATCACTGAGCAACATAGTGGCGAAAGGGCCGAATAGCACCTGCGTAAGGTCAAGGATTCTGATCCCGTCCAATGGACCAGCCATACTTCACCTCGATTCCTGTGGCTCTGATTAGTATTCCCGTACCGCAAAACGTGAGGCCTATAACATCACGGTGCCGCCATCGACATAGAGGACCTGCCCCGAGATGAAATCTGCGTCCGGCGAAGCCAGAAACAGGACAGCCCCCACCAGGTCTTCCGGCTCCTCACGACGTTTAATGGACTGCCCCGAGGCAGCGGTATCGAATGATGCGCCACCGCCGGTCATATCCAGAGAGGCTTCGGTAGCCGTAAATCCCGGGGCGACGGCGTTGACATTGATATTCGAACCACCCAGGGCGTGCGCCAGGGCGTGAGTCAGCGTGTAAACCGCTCCTTTGCTGCAGGAATAAGGCATAAAGAAAGGCGCGCCGCCTACCCTGGGGACATTCGAGGCGATATTGACGATTTTACCCTTGCCTGCCTTTACCATAAGGGGGGCAATTGCCTTGCAGACCATCCAGGTTCCCTTTACGTTCACCGATAATATACGGTCCCAGTCCTCCGCCATCCAGGCGTCCCACGGTTTAGCTCTAATGCCATACCATATGGCGGCATTATTGACGAGGATATCCACCCGGCCGTACTGCTGCATAACCTTCTCAGCTATATTCCGGGTATCAGCTTCAACAGAGATATCTGTTTCCATAGCTACAGCTTCCCCACCTTTAGCCTTTATCTCTTTAACCGTTTCTTCAGCCCTTTCCAGGCTGATATCCGGTAATAACAATTTGGCACCTTCCTCCGCAAACCTTAGCGCGAACGCTTTCCCCAGACCACGGCCGGCCCCGGTGATGATAGCTACTTTGCCCTGTAAAACTGGCGACATGTCTTCCTCCTTTCGATATATGCTTCAGACCGCTCTGATTCTATATATCCCACGTCGCTGGCATGGGAATTCAAACGGTGACGTTCTGGCTAATTATACAACTTCATGCTGACAATTTCATACGGTATGCCCGCATCCCGTTACCTGTTTTTCCGTATGGAGAATAGACCACCCGTTTTTAAAATGTCAACAACCTCACTGGACGGCACATCCTGATTCAAGATATATTGGTTGAACAGTCACTATAAGACGTGGTTTCCAATGCAAGGGATATTGTTATATTATATAAATATCAAAAATATATAATAAGAAAGGAATAATAATGTCACCAGCAATAGAATATCAAAAAGTAATGAGTGAAATCGTTTTCATCAACCTGCCCGGACCAGAAGAACCCGTACCGGGAATGAACGGGATGGACCTCCTGCATGGATTTTTAACAGACTTTCATCGGGCTCAAAGCAGCGAAGTTAAGGCTTTTGTTGATTCTGCATGTTTAAAATGGAATGTCCATTACCGAGCACAAAAAGACACATAATCCTGAGATTTTTGCTTAAAATAGAATAAATAAGTCGTTGTCAAGAAGAAACTAAGTGGCAGCGGGTGGATTTGATGTTTGGCAAACGTTACCAGAAATTCTGGAGAGGGTCAAGGCTGCTTGACATGGGACGCAGAGGAGAATACTATTTTGCTGGTCGTAAAAATTGAGGGGTGAAATGAAAAAGAACCATCTTCTAAATAAGCGTGGATTAAGTGACGCCCTAACATCGTTGAAGGAATCATACAATTGAGTCACCAGAAAGAAGGAGGAAAGAAATGACTACCCAGAAAGATTGGATACTGAGAGGGACTTTTTACGAGTGTTGTCGTGCATTGGATGGTCACTGTGCCCTGTGGTTTGGTAGAGATCTACCAAAAGCTTGTGCTAACCTCGCGACATACCAGATTAAGGAAGGCCATATTCAAAACGTGGACATGAAAGGAATCATAATAACCTATCATATGGATGGTATAGGCCCAAAGCATACTGATATGGCGAAAGGCGTGAAAGAAGGAGCTGCATACATAAGTGATAGTGCCACCGAAGAACAAAGGAAAATTTTGGAGCCTTTTATCATGGAGCATTCAGAGGGGAGGATGTGGAAAAAATGCCTTGGCATTAAATATGTTAAGATTAATATAAGCGAGGAAAATAGAACTTACCGCCTTACCATGCCCTTTGGGGAGTTTGAGATGTCTCTGGCTATCGGTGGAGATGGAAAGAATCCTATACGTATGGAAAATCCCCCGATGCCTTTTCTCAGTAATGTCAGGTTCTGTAATACTCACTTCTGGAAATACCATGACTACGGTAAGAATCTAGAATATCACAATACCTCCGGGGGAATAGCGGACTTTACTTTGCGGGGGGAGTAGACACGGTTTAAGAAAATACTTATATGAACACTAAACTGATTAAAGAAATTGAAGCTGAAATTACCGACCTGAAAGCCAGATGGCCGGCACACTCAGTTCCACTAAAGATGTGGCAACAATTAGAAGAATTGGAAGAAAAGCTGGAGAAAGCAAAAAAGCAGCTAAAAGCCGATGAATAAAAATGGCAGCGGCTGGGATTGAACCAGCGACCAAGGGCTTATGAG
>CAZPQB010000008.1:0-30664 GCA_964588605.1 uncultured Dehalococcoidaceae bacterium
CAGGGATATTTACCTTTTACCGTGAAGTCCTGATAGCTTTGTGTGTACCTGTGGTATTGATTTTTCTATCGGAGGTTACTAATACATGCCGTATTCCAGGGCAGCTTCCATGAAGACACGGAAGTTCTGGGGATTCTTTGTTTCCGTGGCCGAGCAGCCGCCGGCGAGGATATAACCGCCACCGGGAGCGCAGGCCTCAATGAGTTTACGACAGTACTCCTTGACTTCTTTCGGCGTGCCGGCGACCATTAACGAGGCGGGCACGTTCCCGGAAATACAGCAGGTATCGCCAATCATCTTCTTGGCATTGGCCATATCAGTCTGGTCAAATATCCACTGAACCCAGCCTTTGGGGAAATCACCTATATACTCCAGCCTCTGATTATACTTGCCTTCGGCGAAGAGAGATACCATGATACCTTCGTCGATTAAGGCATCGATAACCTTCTTGAGGCTGGGCCAGTAGAATTTTTCGAACTGCTTGCGGGACATAAAGGTATCGTCGCCTTTATGCAGGGGAAAACTCAACACGAAACCGCCGGTAGCATTGACCCTGGATATCGAGTTAGCGATGGTCTTCCCGGTTATCATGTCAATCACTTCCAGGAGCTTTTCCGGCTGGCGGTACATATCGATGAAGACCCCCTGTGTCCCTCTCAGGAAGTCGCCGACATCATCAAAGGGGGCAACGGCCAGCCCACCCATCCATACCGGGAATCCGGCAGACAGAGATTCCATATTAAATGCCATAATCTCTTTCTGCCACTTTTCCATTTCCTCGCCGGCATCTATCAGCGCCTGGAAAGCCGCCCGCATCTCCGGCCTGACAAAGGGGTACGCCATGATCAGGGGCATACTCATAAAAGAGTTAAGCGGCGGGAAATTTTTCAACTCTTCGGCGGCAAGTATGGCACGAGGGACCATCACTCTGAAGGAAAAATCAGACGGGTCTTTGAGCATAGCATCATACTCATCGGCCTGCATGTAGGCATCCTCCACGAACTGGTAAGTACCAACGTCGTCACCGATTCCGTGGCCGGGCCACTTGTAGGGCTTGTACCTGAGGATTTCCAGCGCCCTTGCCGACCAGACAAAGCCCGGTCCCATGAAAATATCCATATCCTCATAAAAATCATACATAAATTTGGTCCAAGCCTCGCGGAGCGCCGTATAATCATACATTACCTTCTTCAAGTTCCATCCAGCGTAGTACGCGGGGTAGTTACCGGTCGGCAACGATACGGGCACACGGTCAGGCTCCTGGCACATCCTGGCTTTCAACATGCGATCCGCCCTGTCCCTGTAGAGTTTCTCCGCTTTAGCATCACGGAACTTAACGCCGGGGGGATTGAGATAGTGCTTCAGCCTTTGCTCACGCTTTTGCTCCCTGGTCAGTTCCGACCACTGTTTTTCCATACTGAAATATTTCCTTCTAATGGCTGCCAATTGATTTTCAGTATACCATATAAGACTATTTACACCAATAAAGCAACGGTCTGCCGTGCGGAACTACCGCCAAGGGATACCCTGCCGCCCGGTTGATTAATCAATCAGCTGATATGAGACTACTCCACATACTTTTTTAAGGCTTCCGGTAATTTGCTGGCGTCATTGGTGATAGCGGGTACTATCGCGGGCTGGCCGTTGGCTTCCATGATAGCGATGCCGTCAGGTCCCAGCAGAAAGTCCACCCAGGCGATGGCCAGTTCCATGCGCGGGAAGTTTTTCGGTATAGTAACGCCATAGACAATGGCACCGCCCTTCATCATAATCTTTTCGCCGGGTTCACTGCCGGCTATTTCCACCTGCGCCTGGGCATAGAAGTCCTTCATGTTTTCGTCGGAGAGGTTAATTTCCGTCGGAAGTTTGACGTAATTCAGGCTATGCTGGGCCGCCACCGAGGTATATTCAAAGGCATAGTCCAAGTCGCCCGACTCCAGGAGGGCAATGAGCTCGACGGACTTCGGCCTCATAACATCATCGGGGGAGCCGTACAGGCTGTCATATATGCCGGAGACGTTATAATGCTTCTCCGCCAGCTGCCAGACCATCAACGTCCGGTAGCCACAGGGGTCCTGGTCGGGGTCGCTGCGGCCATAGCTGACGCCTTCCCTCTGGAGTATTTCGTACCAGTTATCGCTATTTATTTCGTCGGCGAATTGAGATGTGTCGGTATAGGCAATGCACATCTGGTTGGAGGCGAATATCAGGTACCAGTCGGCGTAATCCGGGAACATAAGCTCGGGAATGAGAGTATAGTCGGCGGAGCCGATAACGCCACACTCCTTGCCGAGCTCGGTAACCTTGCGTATGGTCGTGGCGCTGCCAGCAGCCTCAGCCATTACTTCCACATCAGGATAAATCTTGTTGAACTCTGCGGTGACCTGGTCAAAGGGTATGGTCAGGCTGCCGGCGTTGTATATTTGCAACGTGCCGGATAACTCCTCAGTAGCCGAGGGCTCCCCGCAGGCCATCAGGCTGCTCGTTAGAAGTAACGATGCCAGCAACAATGAAGATATTACTAACAATTTTGTCTTTCTGATTTCTCTAACTCGCATAATAACTCCTTTTATTTGTGATATTTTTCTAGAAAAGATGAACGGACGATGCCTTAAAGGTAACGAATACTTTTTTAGCCTCCTGCAACCCCATCTCCTCAAATGAATGCCTGGTAACCAGGCAGGAAATCTCCGGCGGTATACTGACATTGATATAGAGTGTGGAACCTTTATCGTTAATCCGGGTAATCGTGCCGGGAAAGCAGTTCCGCGCGCTGGAGCGAATCGGCTCGGCAGAGATAAGAATATCTTCCGGACGTATCGAGGCACGACAGCTTCCCTCAGCGCCCGTCGCCACGACGAAATCAGTACCATCAACACCGAAGACAATGTCACCGTCAGCGTTCTTTTTCGCCTGCCCGCGAAAGATATTCTTGGTCAGGGAGAAGCGGGCTACAAACTCCGAATTCGGGTGGCGGAATATCTCTTCGGGTGTTCCCACCTGCTTGAGAACCCCTTCGCTGATAACGGCGATGCGGTCTCCCAGGGAGATGGCCTCTTCAAAATCATGGGTAACATGCAGGGTGGTGATGCCCAGTTCCCGATGCAGCTGCCGAAGCTCCTGCTGCACACCTTCACGGGTCTCGGGGTCGAGGGCACTGAGCGGCTCGTCCACAAGAAGCAATTCGGGGTCGGTGATAATGGCCCTGGCCAGGGCTATTTTCTGCTTCTCCCCACCGCTGAGAGTACCCGGCTTTCGGTGAAGCAGATGCTTTATATCCAGGAGCTTTATTACCTTATCCAGCGCTAACGCTATCTCCTGCGGCCTGGCTTTATTCATCCTGAGTCCGAAGGCTATGTTGTCCCTGACGGAGAGGTGGGGAAACAAAACATGGTCCTGATATACTATACTGACCTTCCTTCTTTCCGGCTCAACTCTGGTCACCTCCTTTCCCCTGAGCCATATCTGGCCACTCTGGATAGGATAGAGACCAGCGACTGATTCCAGCAGCACCGTCTTGCCGGCACCGGTGGGACCGAGTATCACGAAGTACTCTCCCTCATCTATGGTGAGGTTAACATCCCTCAGCACGAAATCACCGAGGTCCACGCAGAGATTCTTGATATCTATCATTGTTTATCACCGCGATAGGCCAGAGTCCTTAATAAAACAAAAACGACCACGCTGACGAAGATGAGAATCACAGCTATCGGGCGGGCGTAGTCGAGGCCGTATGTCTCGAAACGCTCGTAGACCAGAACCGGCGCAATCATGGGGTGGTAAGCCAGAATGATAACAGCGCCGAACTCGCTGATACCCCGCGCCCACATCATGATGTTCCCCGCCAGGATGCTGCGCCAGGCGAGAGGAAAGGAAATCCTGAAGAACGCCTGCCAGGGAGAAGCACCCAGGGTGCGCGCCACCTTCTCCAGCCGGACATCCACCTTCCTGAAGCCCTCTTTGGCGGAATCAATCAGGAAGGGGATGCTGACAAACATCATGGCAACAACGATACCGGCAGTGGAGTCGACAAACTCAATGCCCAGCGTGCTGAAGGCTTCTCCGAGGAAAAAGCGGCGCCCAAAAACAAAGAGCAGGGCGATGCCGGCGGCAGTATGGGGCACCACAATGGGCACGTCAATCAAGCCCTCTACCAGCTTTTTACCCGGGAAATTGGTCCTTGCCAGCAGGTAAGCCAGGGGAACGCCCAGTATAAACCCGAATACCGTAGCGATAAGGGCCGCCAGAAGCGTCAGCCCGATGGCACCGGTAACCTCCGGGTCCAGAATGGTTTCCCACAGTATATCCGGTTCCGAGACAGAGGAGAGGAGCATCTTGACCAGGGGAACAACCACGAACAGGAAAATTATTGCCCCTAAGAGGAGAAAGGTAAGCGTTAATCGATGGCTGACTATCCATTTCCCAACTGGCAATTTATCTCTCCTTTCCTTAAAAAGGAAGGCATAGCCGTTTCCAGCGATACCCTACCGGCCAGTCTCCATGGGTTAAACCTTTAGGAGAACTGGCTCGGAGAAATAATAATTTGAACCTATATGAAGCTGGTGGTGCCGGTCTGTGATGTATCGTAGCCGCCGGCCTGGTTCACGACCTCCCTGAATTCGTCACTATTAGCCATACTCAGCAGAGGAGCGAGAAGCTCACTCTTGTAATAGGCTATGGGTATTACCAGGTCATACCTCTCCCTGAACAGGGGAATAAAATCAAGATTACAACTCCGGGCGGCTGCCTCAATACCCAGGGCGGTATCGGCTTCGCCGCGCGCGACGCATAACCCCACGGCCAGATGAGTATCCATCTCCCGCTCATAACCTTTAATCTCGTGGGGGGAAATGCCGAGATGGCGAAGGTGTATATCCAGAAGCACCCTGGTGCCGGAGCCTTCCTGCCGGTTCACGAAGGTTATATCCGGGCGCTTTAAATCCTCAATACCTTTAATGTGCCCGGGATTGCCGCGAGCAAACATCAGCCCCTGAATACGGTATACGAGGTGTACTACGGCAACCTCACGGCCCGGCAGCACCCTCTTGACATAGGGATAGTTATATTCGCCAGTTTCCTCGTCCAGCAGGTGAATACCGGCCAGGTGAGCCCTGTCTTCCTGAAGAGCGATAAGTCCCCCGAGGCTGCCCGCATGAGTAACGTCCACATCTATATCGTCACGGCGTTTCTTCAAAAGGTCTATCAGGATATTTAACGCCAGGTCATGGCTGCCGACTATCCTGATAGTGTTTTTCTTGGCGCCAGTTTCCGGTACACCTTCAGGTTTTTCCTCAGCAATCTGCCTTTCTTCACGCCAGCGGGCCAGATGCACATAGAAGGCCGCCTCAAGCTCCTCCGGACGATAACCCAGGCTGAGAGTTTTGAGGATGTCATTGCTGACCATATCCGAAAGGCGCCTCTGGCGTTCCCGCAGGAGTGCCGGGTCGTCCGTATTGGCGGTGACCACGGTGCCACCACCCCGACGGGCCACGACAACCCTCCCCTGCTCAAGCAGCAGGTAGGCTCTGACCACCGTGTTCTGGTTAACATTAAGAAAATTCGCCAGCTGTCTTACCGGCGGCAGATGGTCGCCAGGCTTTAGTTTTTCTGCGGCGATAAGCTGTTTAACCTGCTCCGTTATCTGCAGGTACAAGGGAGCCGCAGAATGCTGGTCTAACCGCAAATCCATAAGGGTTTTACTTAAAGAATTGTCCATATATTACTATAACAAGTATAACAAGTGCCTGACAAAAAAACAAGGGGGAAAATATTGCTTTTTTAGAAAATGGTGAAATATCTACAAAAGGAGCTGGTAAATAAGTTCAGAACGGCGTATTAATGCGATTGCCGGCGAAACTCCAGGTAAATCTCTGCCGGAACCTCTCCAGAATAGCTATAGTCCTCCGGCCAAAGAGTCCGAGAAAAATGACGTTGCCGACAGCGTGGAAGGTATCGAACCAGATACTACTGAGCTGGTACACGGCAAAAGTCTGCAGAGTGAGAGGATAGATAAAGGACAGCCAGTACCACAGGTTCATTATCCAGCCATAAAGATATCCCCAGATAACGCCGAATACCATCAGCCAGATAGTGCTGAGATTGAATCGTCTTACATAGCTGGCAGTAACGCCGGCCAGACCCCAGGCCAGCATCTGATACGGCGTCCACGGCCCCTGACCGAGAAAGAAGTTGGATATGAGCGCGGTGACGGCGCCAACCATAAATCCCGCCACCGGCCCGAATACATACCCGGTGCAGATTATGAGGTAGGTACACGGCTGTACGTTGGGTATAACCGCGAAAGGTATCCTCAGGACAGCCGACAGCGTCCCCAGCATGGCGACAAGCGCTATCTCTTTTGAACTCAGGGCAGAAGCCTCAAACTCGAAGAAGAAGGCCAGGATAGCCAGGACAACCAGTACGGTCGCTATCAGTCCCCAGCTCAGGGCGTCCTGTAACTGGAGATGCGGTATCAGCGGCGAAGCAAGGGCAACTCCCCCGATAAGCAGTATCAATAGCAGGCAGATATAGCTCTTTCTCATGACAATATCCGCATCAACTCATCAACGGTCAATATATCGTCAGGGATACCCTCTTTTCGAAAAGCCTGAACGAGACGGTTTATCTGAGGCGAGAACAGCAGCGCCCCCGACAGAACTTCCCGCTTGTCCCCGTCCGCGATAATCTCCCCCTCACTGAGTAATACCACCCGGTCCGCATGTTCGGCGGCCGTTTCCACGTCGTGGGTTATGAGGACCACCGTATTACCCTGCCGCACGTACTCCTTCAGAAAATTCATCAGGTCAATCTTGAGTCTATATTCCATCCCCCTAGTCGGCTCATCCAGGACCAAAATCTCCGGCCGGGCAGCAGCGACGGAGGCCAGAGCCACGCGCTGCTTCTCCCCGCTGCTCAGCGAACGCGGATACTGGCCTCGATACTTCTCCAGTCCGAACTCCTCAAGGAGTTCGTCAACCCGTGACTTTATGGCATTATCATCGGTCCCCAGATTCCGCAGGCTAAAGCTTATTTCCTCCTCAACGGTATCGGCAAAAAGGTGGTCGTTGGGATTCTGGAAGACAAACCCGACTTTTCTGGCCAGCTCAGCCGTGGTGGTCTTTCCGGTATCAATATTTTCTATTGTGACCGTGCCCTTCGTCGGCTTAAGAAGACCGTTGAAGTGCTTGACCAGTGTCGTTTTCCCCGAAGCGTTTCTCCCCATGATAGCCAGGAATTCACCGCCATTTACGCACAGGTTTATTCCTTTTAGGGCGGTAGGGCCGTCAGGGTAAGTATGCCAGAGCCTCTCCACCTGTATTACCGGCCGGCCATTTGCTTTACGGTCATGTGCGGGCAATTTCCGGAAAGGCTTACGGAAAGCCCCACTGAGCATAATCCTGCCCTCCTTGACGGTGAGCGGGGCACCATTAACGCTGATTCCCGTATTTGCCATCTCACGGGTCAACCTGATTATCGGCGGTACGCCAATACCAGCCCGGCCGATTTCCTCATAGTTATGGCTCAGAACGTCCCGGGTTTTGCCATCGGCGATGATTCGTCCACCCTCCAATACTATCAGCCTGTCGGCGTGCTGAAGCACGCGGTCGAGTCTATGCTCAATGAGTATTACCGTGATGCCCAGTTCATCATTCAGCCTCTCCGTAATCGAAAGCACCTCTTCGGTGCTCTTGGGGTCAAGCTCAGAGGTCGGCTCATCCAGTATCAGGACTTCGGGGTGCAGGGCCAGAACGGAGGCAATAGCCACCTTCTGCTTCTCGCCTCCGGAGAGTTCATGCACCTGCCGATGACGAAGGTCAGAGATACCGAGCGCGTCCAGTGATTCCACGACCCGCTTGGCCATAATATTCCGCGGGAAAGCTAAATTCTCCAGGCCAAAGGCTATCTCTCTTTCCACTTCAGTAGTGACCAGCTGATTCTCCGGGTCCTGAAATATCATGCCGACTCTGGTCGCCAGCTCTCTGGTGGAATGCGTCAGGGTGTCAAGACCCTGTACCTCGACCCTGCCGGCTACTTTTCCCCCGTAGAAGTGAGGTATCAAGCCATTGAGAGACCGGCAGAGGCTCGATTTCCCGCCACCGGAAGGACCCGTCACCAGCACAAACTCGCCATCCTGAATCTCAAGGTTTATATCCTCGATAGCCGGCTTCCGGGTGTCATGGTAGCTGAAGGTGAAATTATCTATCTTAATCAAGGTCAATCCTTTTCTTCAACAATGCGATTGGAACTATAATAATGAGAAGGAACACCATCAGAGCCAGCATAAAGCCCTCAAGGCCTCCGATGCTCAGTCTTTCCAGAGCCGGGTAATACTGGTAGATTCCATATCCAAAGCACCTCATGATAATACCGAGGACGATGGGTAGAAAGCTAACCGCCAGCGCCAGAGCGTCGAGGCGGCTCAGCGTTATCTCTTTATAAAAACTCCTTTTCTGTCCGCAGCCGAAAGCCCGGGACTCCATAGCCTCAGCCACCTGCACCGTTCTATCCAGAGAGTTGGACAGTAATGGAATCATGATGGCGGTGCGGCTCCTGATGCGCTGTATCAACCCGCCGCGGTCAAGCTCCAGTCCTCTTGACCTCTGGACATCGCTGATACGCTGCGCATCTTCAATCAGAGCCGGCACGAACCGGGTGGACAGCGAGGTGACCAGAACCGACTTATAGGGAAGTTTAAGCTTTATTACGGCCAGCATAATATCATCCGGATGAACCGTAAACGTAAGCACGGCAAAAGCGGAGATTATCGCCAGCAACCTCAACGACATGCCGACCCCGAAGACTATGGCTTCCAGAGTTATGAAGGGGCTGCCGATAACGGGAAGTCTGAAACCGGCCTGCCAGAGAACAGTAGAGCCGTGGTAACTGACAAAGGCATTTATGATAATTATCGCCAGACAAAGATAGAGGGCAAGCCGGAGAACAGAGGCCCACTCCCACCACACCCGGGCCGCCGCCACTGCCGGTAATGTTGCCAGGAATAAAAGCAAGATATAAACGGGATGGTCAAGAATCAGGGCCAGGACAAAGACGGCTATAACCCATAAAAGCTTGTGGAAAGGATTGAGTCTGTGAACAGCCGTCCCTTTATCTTTATATCTAAGGCTAATCACCGAGGTATCCTGATTATCTCCCCGCTGGCTATTACGGCGGCGAAGGCATATTGAAGCTGAGCCGGGTGATTAAGTACCGCGTCTATGGCGGTTTTCACGCCTTCCTCATCCGTGCCCGTTATCATCCAGACCACGTTTTCACAGGCACCCGTACCCCATGGGTTCCAGGGATTCTGTGCTGCCTGAATCAGCCCCGCTGCCGCGCGGTACGTGCTGTCTATCTCACCACGGGCATCGAGGACGACCAGATTTCCATTCTCGAAGTAAGCAAAAAGTCCCAGCTTCTTCCAGTTCCGATTCAATTCCAGAATAAGCTCGTTATCCGCCGTGCCCAGGAGGATTAAATTGGAGGCCTCCCTGTCAGATACCGTCAGTCCACCGGCACTGGTGATACTGATATCGCTTACTCCCAGCGATACCAGGCCGTCCTGAAGCTCCTGAGCCTCCTTTATCAGATTATCCGAATAGACAACTACGGTCGGCCGTTTCATGCCATCAAAGCCATGCAGGAACGGTTCCGGGAAAGCCCCGATAACGGCCGGAATAGACTGCTGGAAACCCCAATCGTGGTAGTCCCAGTGTTCAACATCACCCGGCTGTAGACTATAATCAAGCGCCCCGACATTCGATTGAATGCCATTGATATAGATAAACCAGTCTCTCTTCGTCTTTTCGCTCCCTGTAAATCCAGAGCGGACGCCGTCGATGGCATCCACGAACCCGCCGCCGTAATCAGTTACGACTTCGGCCACTTTTTGAAGCGCCGCCATCGCGGAAGAACCAAGGGGCAACTCCAGTCTCTCATCAAACATCAGCTCCCGGCCGAAGTCCCGGGTAGCTACAATCCTGACAGTCGAATCAGCATTTACCTCGGCTTCCGGCGTCGGTATTTCTGCAATAGAACCCGGCTCTACCGCTGCCAGCTCGGTGGAGCAGGCGCAAAGTGCGGCAACCAGCAGCAGAACCGCCGCTAAAACGGCCGTCGGCGAGTGTTTTTTCATTTTATCTTTATCTAGTACGCTGGCCTCCTGACCAGAAAGAAGATGAGCAGTCCCACCACCAAGACGGCGGCTATGATTACGGCTATAATCCACCAGCTGATGGCATTGTCCGGTGGCGGCGGGGGCGTTATGCCTCCTGGAGTGGCGGCGGGGGGCTGGGGCGACGCCCCAATCGTGGGCGGGGAGGCGGCCTCTTCGGTAACAATGAACGTACCGGACAGTCCGTTAATATCAACGGAATAAGAACCAGCCTTTTGCCTGGAAACGACAAAAGTGACTTTCTGACTGGCGTCACCGTCAAGGGTAACGCTTTTCACCTCTACGACCACATTATTTATCTTCAGCGTCACTTTGTAAGTACCGGCGAGGTCACCGGCGTTGTTTAAAGAGACGGAGATATTTACATTTTCTCCGGCACCGACTTCGGGCGGGGATACGGACAGGCTACCGATGTGAAATTCGGCCGGGGAGCCGGGTTCTATGACCTCAAATGGCACCGACAGGTTGCCCACGCTTACCGTGTATGACCCGGCGGTATCAGGTGTAATGCTGAAGCTGACCTTAATGCTGTCGCCGCCGTCAATCTCAACCCGCTTTGTTTGTGTCGCGACGCCGTCTATCTTGAGTATGGCGTCATATGTTCCCCGTAAGTCACCGCTGTTGGTCACGGTAACGGTAAGGGTAGCGGTTTCCCCGATATGCACCTTGCTCGGCGATAATGAGGCATTGCTGACGCTGATATTGGCCGGCCGGGTATAGGCCAAGACAGTAAATTCGCAGAAGTGAGCGACGTCGGCCGTTATCGTATTGTCGGCCGGGTCAACCGTGCAGGGCAGTATCTGCCACTTGCCAAGAGTTTTATCCCAGATAGCCAGGACCAGGTTCTCCTCGGCAACGCCGTCCGGTATCTGAGATTGCTTATAGCTGAAGGTTACAGATATCGGGGGGCTAAAAGTGGACCCGTCTGGCTCGAGGTCGTAGACCAGCCCGATAATCCTGGCATCTGTGGGTGGAGATGGGGGCGACGTCTTCTCCTTGATGGTTATGGAGTGCAGAGGCTGGCCGTTACGGTTCTTGCCGATGGTGTTTTTCGGTATGGTGATTTTAACTCTGCCATCTTCGCTCTTCCCGGTAACTTCCTCGGTAAATTTCCCGCTGCTGTTGACCGATTCCGATACGTTAATAACCCCGGGAGAGCCGCCACCGCCCCCTCCCCCACCGCCGCCGCCGCCGTCATACTCCACCTCAAAGGACCAGCTTTTACTTGCCTGATTGCCTTTTTTATCGCTGACAATAACCTTAACGGAGTGGGTATCATAATCAAGACCTGATGCCGCATAGGTGATGTCGACGTCGGTAACCGAGGCATCGGCGGTCACATCAGTACCGTCCAGTATAATACGAGCCGTCGTTTCGTCAATGCCGGAGACAGCGTCAGTATAGCTGGCACTGACGACAGTACTGGTTGACGTAATGCTTTCGCCCGCAGACGGCTCCAGACTGGAAATAACCGGCGGTGAGCTATCTTCCGGCCAGGACCCGCCGAGCAACGCTACTATGGCGTAAGCTGTCATCCATTCGGGATTGGTCTTCTTGGTTGCCGTCCACTTGAAAGCGCCGTCAGCATCCTGCAAACTCAACAGGTATCCCACGGCGCTATGACCGCTTTTACGCCATGAGTCAGAGACAGGACTCTGCCCGACATCTGTAATGGCATTAATTACCCAGGAATTGACGGCAGCGTTGGTAGAACCCTCAGAGACAAACCCACCGTTGCTCTGCTGCTGAGATTTCAGGTAACCGAGCGCATCCGTGATTACCTGCGAACCGGGGCTTTTACCGGCGGCAATCAGCGCCGAGACGGCCGCAGCGGTGTTATCAGCATCACTGTTTCCCCCGACCGTCCAGCCCCAACCGCCATCGCCATTTTGATTGCCCGTGATAAACGCCGACATATTCTGGATGATGGCCTGACTCTCGCCGATGGCATCCAGCGCCAGGATTCCCCAGAAATCATCGTTCAACATGCCGTCATCACCCATCTGAATGCCGTCATAGAAGTCCAGTAAAGTATCAACGTAGTCGATACCCCCAAAATCCCGGGGGTTCTCACCGGCGGCCACGATGGCCAGTATCGCCCTCTCCCAATCAGTAGCCTTGTTGGGGTCGAGATGGCTGGAGTTATCCTGAAGATAATCCACAATGGAATCACCGCCAGCCGTCCAGTTATGCGGGTCCTCACCGGCGGCGGCAATAGCCATCACGGCCCAGGCTGACGTAAGGAACGCAGCGATACACCCGTTAGACTGCTGCTGTCCGCGCAGGTAATCCAGTGCCTGAACTATCTGGACATCACCGGCATTTAACGGGTAGACCTCAGCCGAGAGGTCAAGATTCCGGGAGAGCCCCGGTTCAAAGATAGCCGTCTCGTTCGCTTTTGACCCGTTAATCCAGAAAGTTATCGTTTCCCCGATTTCGGCCTCTTCGCCGGAAACGACCAGACGGATGTCAAAGGTATCCGGGCCGCCGTACTCGCCCACCTCAGTGGTGGTAAGGCTTCCCCGCTCCACACCACCTATCTTCGCCACGATAGCGGTTCCGGTGGCCGCGGCCGCGCCGTTGACGGCAAGGTCGCCGTAGAACTCTTCAGGCAGCGTGGTGTCAGCGTTTACCGCCAGAGGCGACACAGCCAACAGGCAGACCACAGCGGCCAGCATAACAAGGCTATGATATTTAACTCTGTTCAGCAATCTCATATTCCAGTTCCATCTCCTAAGAGCTTATTCCGGCAAGCTGACAGGCATCAAAAACATGAAGCCAGTAACCTTTCCAGCAATTCATCTCCCTGTCTTCACTATGAGCATCACCGGCAGGGGCATTATTGATGATGGACACTTCATAGGTCTGGTTGACGGCATCAAATCCGAGCAGTATCGTCCACTTATCCTCCACCGAGGTAAGCGCGGAATCGGCTGACGCCGCGGCGAAGTCGGAGTACCCGATGGCATTCCAGCCCGCCGATAGCTGCTTGGTCGGCGGCACCTGACGCGGGTTGGTATCGAAGGCTGGATGCAGTTCAACGTCCTCGGCGGAATATATCCATATGCCGTCCAGAGGCGAGACAACGTCATCCGGTCCCATAGCCGTCCAGCCGCCGGAGGGGTCATAGATGAAGATAGAATGGCCGGCGGTATCGACACCACCATCCACGAATAGCTGTTCTGCCGTAGAATATCCGCTGGCCAGCCTCCTGGGCACCGAGATGAAGTTCCAGCCGGGTTCAAGGTCGAGCGGGACATAAACAAGGACAGTCTCTTTGTTCGACCTGATATACTGGGTGTAATCACCGGCATCGGCATATACCGAGTAACTGCCGGGGTTGAGGGCAAGGTTCTTCACCTCTCCATCGGCATCAGTGGTATAAATCAAGGTGCTAACATATACCGGAACGCCGGCCGGGACCGTCTGCCACTGCGAGGTGCTGTCGTCGAACGACTCCACGGTGACCGTGAAATCACCCGGTGATGGAACCTGTTGAGTGTCCACACTTACCTGAAGCGGGGCAACACCGTAAACGGTGTAAGACCACAGCACCTCGTCGCCGTCGGCCAAGCTGTAGGCAGACGCACCGACGTCCGACGATGCTCCGTTAACGCGGAACATCCAGCCCGGATAAGGCGGCTCGAGAACCGGGGTCTCACCGGCCACCGATTCCACGTAGTCCACCGGCCCGAACATGCTGTCGATCACCAGAGCGAACCCGCCAGCTATAGATGCTGCGTGCAGAGCTCCCATGGCGGTAGGGACTTCTAAAATATAGGTATCGCCATACTTATCGGTGATGGTTGATGAAAAGAAGGTCACATCGCCGGTCCATATCGTCCCCGTCCGGCCCTCCACTCTAACGCTGGCGGTTATCGGGTCAGAGGGCAGCACCGTCACTTCCTGCTCAATCTGGTTATTAGTATCACTCGTCTCATCTACAGTCCCATCCGAGTCGACCGTCGCCCGCAGCGTGTAGTTCCCGCTGGCGGCAGGCACCCAGCTAAAGTTCACCCAGACCGGCCAGTACCAGGGGTCACCACTGCCCAGAATCGATTGGCCAGTTATATTATCTACCGTGGCATATCCTGACCCGTCGTCCACTTCCAGCAGGACATTGAAACTGCTAACGGATACATCCTCATTATTGGCAACGACAACCCCTATCTGATTAGAGACACCAGCATACAGGGTAGTCACTTCAATGCTGGTGGGTTCAAGGTCCGGCTCATCTAACGCCATCACCGGCGTTACAGCTACAGCACAGACAGTTAATAAAACCATCGAGTAAAAGAGACACCTTATTATCCTGACCATCAGACATCGACCTCCTTATTAAATAAAGTAGACTTAACTATTATCAAGCAGGTTTGATTATAACAGTTGCGGACAGGCATGTCAACGCCATGCTAATTGTTTTTTATTGTATATTGAGCGAAAAGACAGGCATTCAAAGCGGTATCAAACATATGCAACTGACAGTCCCTCCAAAAGAGTAGACAGTGCAGGATAACGGTATTTTGCTTTAATATATATGAAGGGAGTGTATAATAAAGATTAGTTATGAATTTATCATTATTATAAGGAGAACCTTTTTATGAATACTGACGCCAGGAATGAAGCGCTGCAAAAACCGATAGAACTCATATTTCATAATATTCATGACCATGGTGTAGAGATTGCAGATATGTGGATGAACGAGGTAGAAACACGCACCGGCGGCAGAGTCCGTTTCACGATAACTACCGGCGAGGAGCCGGAGGTGATTAAAGCTGCCGATGTCGTCCGTGATGTCCCGGCTGTGGGTGAACGCTACCACCTGTTAAATCTTATCCAGATTCCCTTTATTTTCCCCAGTTCAACCGTCGGCAGCCCGGTCATCGCTCAGCTTTATGAGGAATTTCCGGAACTTCGAGAAGAACTGAGTGATGTAAAGGTAGTGGGCCTGGGAATCGGCGCATTGATGGCTATCTTCTCAAGCAAAGCCTGGGGTCCGATACGTACTTTAGAAGACTTCAAAGGCGCCAGGACAAGGTCTTTACCGATGATAGACGGGGTTATCGCAGCCCTTGGAGGCAGGCCACTGCATGTGGGCTTCCTTGAAATCAGTCACCTTTTAGAAGCTGGAAAACTGGATGCCACGGTCCTGGGCATACTCCCGGCAAATATGTTTAAATTAGCGGCGGGGGCGGCGCCATATTGCACGGTGGCGGGAGACCGGTCAATAACCATGCACCCCATGCGCACGTATATGAAATGGGATTCCTGGAATAGACTGCCATCTGCCATTCAGGAGATAATAGAGAGAATCGGTCCTGCCGGTTCTGATTGCTGGTTTGCCGTCCAGAGCGGCCGGGACGCCGATGCTCACTTACGTAAAGCGCTGGAGTACATAGAACAAAATGGTGAATTGATTAGAATTACTCCAGAGGAACTGGAACGATGGCGCCGGTTGATACAACCAAACCTGGATTCAGCCGCGAGTGAGGTTGAGGCTAAAGGCCTGCCGGGCAGGAGATTTTTCAACCGGATGATTGAGCTTGTGGAAAAGTACTCCTAGCACCTGGAAAGTCGAACTCAACGATACCAATAGACACTGAATAATAATTGCCTGCCATGTAGACAATACAGTAGAACTGGAGGTAGCGAAGTGACCAAAGAGATAATCAAATATGCCTGTCCCTATTGCGACCAGGAACTGGATTCCCGCAGCGGACTGAAGACCCACCTTGAAACAGCTCATCCATCAGAGCCGGTCTGGGGAAGAGAAATTTACCCGCCGCCAAAGGGAGTAGGCTTCATCGATGCCGATGTCATGAAATGCACCGGCTGCGGACTTTGTGCCGAGGCCTGTTCCATGCAGCATTTCGGAGTTATCAATAAAGACTTTGCCAGGATTTATGTGCGTAATTTCCTTCTGCCGCTGCCCAAAGCCATAGTCGTAACCTGCAGCCAGTGCCAGGCGGAGGAAAGACCCTGCGAGAAGGCCTGCCCGGTATCACCACCGGCAATCTATTTCGATGAAAAGACGCTGCATATGGTGGTTGATGAAGAAAGGTGTACCGGATGCTTAGCATGCCAGGACGCCTGCGGCACCGAGGCCATCAGGTTTAATCCGGAGGCATCGGATAAACCCTTTGTCTGTGACCTGTGTGATACGGAAAATACGGGCGAGAGAAACCCGCAATGCGTAAAGATATGCCCCACAACCGCCCTCTATTACCACAACCGCATCGAGCGAATACGACCCCTGAGGGATAGCTCCAGGAAAAGCTCCGATGAAAAGGCAGGCATGGTTGCCCGGAGACTGTACCCTTTAACCCGGGAGAGCATCGCGCATCCCGCCTGGCGTCCGTAGAGCTATGATATAAGGAGATAATAAAATGGCTGAAATCAAATTTAACCTGCTGGAAGTGGACCTAACAACGGAGAGAAGCCGGATGGTCGATGTGACCGGAGAGGTGAAGACATATCTCGGCGGCTGCGGCCTCGGGAATAAGCTGGTCTGGGACCTGGTGCCTCAGGGGACAGACCCTCTGGGTCCGGATAATATCCTGCACATCGGGGTCGGGCCGATAACCGGACTCGTCGGCACAAAAGTAAGTTGCTCCTTTCTGTCACCCCTGACGGGCTGGGCGGGGGAGGCCAGTATTTCCGGCTGCCTCGGCGACGAGTTGATGAGGGCCAACTACAATGCCGGAATCCTGGTCCGCGGCAAGGCTGACAAACCGGTATATCTCTTTGTATACAATGACAGGGTGGAAATCAGGGAGGCTTCCGACCTGTGGGGGCAGTATCTGGTTAAAACGGAGAATACCCTCCGGGAGCGGCTGTACCGGGAAACAGGGCAGGAGTTCGGCGCCCTGTGCATCGGGCCGGGAGGCGAGAACCTGGTGAAATTCGCCAATGCCACTTCGGAGAATGTGCACAGCGCTTCCAACGGCGGAATCGGCGCCGTGTTCGGCTCCAAGAACCTCAAGGCCATAGTGATTAAGGGGACCAGGACGCTGCCGTATGCCGACCATAACCGGGTGTGGCAGCTAAAGAAAACGTATGCCATGCATCCGGCGACCATGGTCCAGAAGGTATCGGACTTCGGGCGGTACGGCGCTAATGACGGCATGAGGGCCCTGCTCAACTACGGCGGGGACTCATTTAAGAACGGCCATTCTTCATGGGACCCCGTTGCCGATAGAAGCGACGGCTATATCCACGAGTTGAGCTACCGCGTCTGGACGCACGGCTGTCCGGGGTGCGCCTCTCCCTGCTTTCAACCGTTCTTTAAGAATACCCCGCGCGGCGCCTTCAGCGGAGAACTGCGACACGGCAATACCTGCGGGCTCTGCGGCAACGCCATGATGGGTTTCGATGAGGTTGAGGAGATAAATTCACTGGTCGAGGAGCTGGGCGTGGATGCCGAAAATGTCCACGGACTTATGGCCTGGGCCATGGACCTCTACGAGCACGGTATCATCACCAGGGCAGACCTCGGTGGTATCGACCTCAAATGGGGCGACCGCGATGCCACGATGGAACTTTTAAAGAAAATCGTGTATAAAGAAGGTCATGCCCCGACAGCACTCGCCGAAGGGTGGTGGCACGCTATGGATGTCTTCGGGGAGGAGTCCAGGTGGTATGCCTGGTGTTCCAGCGCCAATCAATCGGTAGCGAGATACGAACCAAGAAGCAAGGTGCATGGTCTCGGACTCCCTAACGGTACCGGGCACGGTGGAGGCAGCGGCTTATTCGATGCCGCCACCATGTGCATATTCGCTTCATTCCCATTTTTCGAAATCTGGGGCCCACCCCAGGAACTTGCCCGCACCTTTATTAATGCCGCGGCCGGCTGGGAGCTGAGTATCGAGCAGATTAACGACATTACACAGAGAATCAATCTTTTCAGCCGGTGCCTCAGTATGCGGGAGGGCTTTCACCCGGATAAACACGCCTTTTTGCCGCAGCGGGCTCTGGAAGAACCCGTAACCAATAAATACGGCACAACCTCCGTATGGACAGGTGAGGAATGGGAGGAAGCCAGAAGAAATTATTACGTGCAGGAGTTGAAACTCACCGAAAGAGGCCTGCTGCCGAGAGGGGAACTGCAGCGATTGGGGCTGGAGTATGTGATTCCGGTACTTGAGCCTATGGACGTCATAGATTAGGCGACCAAATTAACTTCAGCCGGCCGCGTACAGGGACAGTTCAGCTTCCTTGCAATGTTTATGGAAGAGTAATAGCCTTGACCCCGGCCATTTCAATATCCCGGTCGGAGACAGTATGTATGTCCGGCCTGCGGCCGGATACACCGATACCACCGAGCACAGCACCATCAGATGCCTTTATGATTGTTCCACCCATTGGTGTGAATTTCGGGTCAGGGAAAGCGCTGATATCCAGTCCCTGTGGCTTAAAAAACTGCATGATATTATCCATTTCGAAGTGTACCACAGTATAGGCTTTGTTTATGGCCATTTTGGCATATAGCGGCGAGGAGTTGTCCATCTTCACAAAATAGACAAGCTCACTTGTGGCATCACAGATAGCAATCGCTACCGGCCAGTCAGGGTTCTCCATAGCTTTCGCCAGGGCTGCCTCACCAGCGGTTCGAGCGTCTTCCAGGCTTAATAGTTTTCTTAAATACATTAAAGCCTCCCTCCGTTTTTGGATTTACGATGCCGTCAAAGTCAACACAGGGTTAATGAATCTCAATGGGCTTTTGAAATTTACTATAAGGTACGACAAATTCTTTTGTCAAGATACATACGTAGACGCTTTTATTCCTCTAACCTTTGGGGGTAGATAGGACCTGGCAAATCAGTCGGTCAGACCTGAATGGATGAATTATTGACGGTACGTAAAGATATAAGGTAACATTATAATGTCCAGAAGCAAGTAATGACCTGCCCCCCTAGAGTGAGAAAGCCATCACAGTAACAACCCAACTTTTCTGCCTAGAATAGAGCAAGAATAAGAAGATGGGTAAAAAAAAAGAACTGACGGAGATTGTTGGCAGCCAGCAGGTAATAGTTGACACACGTATCCTTAACGAATTATCCAGCGACGAGAGTTTTGTCTGCCCAACCAGGCCTGCTTTTATTGTTAAGCCCCATAATACCGATGAAATCCAGCGGATAGTGAAGTGGGCCAACGAGACCCACACTCCCCTGGTACCGGTAAGTTCGGGAGCCCCCCACTTCCGGGGTGATTCTGTCCCCAGTGCGGATGGGGCTATTATCGTTGACCTAAGCGACATGAGGAAGATACTGAGAATCGACCGGAAGAACAGGGTAGCCATGATTGAACCCGGAGTAACCTTCGGTGAATTATTTCCCGGACTGAAAAAAGAGGGATTGAGGCCTAACATGCCGCTGCTTCCACGCCGCCGGAAGTCAGTCGCCGGGAGTGTGCTGGAACGAGAGCCGGTGATAATGCCCAAATATCACTGGGATATAATCGACCCGCTGTCCTGTACGGAGGTCGTCTTCGGTAGCGGTGACCTGTATCGAACCGGAGCAGCCCTGGGACCGGGCACCACGGAAGAACAATGGAAATCAGGAGGAGCCCAGAAGTCGCACGCCGAACCTCTGGCCGACTGGTGCCGAATCATTCAGGGCGCCCAGGGGACGATGGGCATTGTTACCTGGGCCACGATACGCTGTGAGTTTACACCCAGCCTTGAAGAACCTTTCATGGTCGGCTCGCCGAGCCTTCCCGGTCTTTTTGAGCTTATCCACTGGCTGGTGAGGCTGAGATTAGCCGATGAGTGCCTGGTCCTGAACAATGTTAACCTGGCTCATATCCTAGCCGGGCAGCGGCCGGACGAATATGAGCGACTGCGTGATAATCTGCCTCCCTGGGTCCTTTTCTTCTGCATCAGCGGCTATGAGTATTACCCGGAAGAGAAGGTGAGTTATCAGATAGAACAAATGCTGGATATAGCCGAACGGTCGGGAGTGGAACCGGTCAGAGAACTTAACGGAGTCCGGGCGCAAGACTTTCTCAGGATAATACAAAAGCCCTCAGAGGAACCTTACTGGAAGACTCGAGCCAAAGGCTCATGCTATGACATTTTCTGCCTGGCTACCTATGACAGGATTCCAGAGCTCATCAGAGTCATGAATAAAGCCGCCGCAGAAAACGGCTATCCGGTAGCTAATATGGGTATCTACCTGCAGCCGGTAGTGCAGGGTACGAGCTACCATTGTGAATTCAATCTATTCTTTGACCCGGCGAACCCTGAAGAAATAAGTAAGCTTAAGAGCCTGTCCCTCAACGCTATTCCGTCCTTGATGGATAAAGGGGCATTTTTTTCACGCCCTTACGGTACATGGGTGGATATGGTCTATGGTAGAGACGCAGAGACTACCGCCGCCTTAAGGAAAATCAAGGGGATTGTAGACCCGAATAACATCATGAACCCGGGAAAATTGTGCTTTTGAAGGAAGAACGAAACAGGAAATGACATTAGAAGACTGCCGCGACGACCTGGAATGGTGTAGCCGCTGTTCAATGTGCAAATTCATCCCGATGGAAGTAATCAGCGGTTATGATTTTGCCACAGTGTGTCCCAGCATAGCCAGATATAATTTTCATAGCTATTCCGCCGGTGGCAAGCTGAATATGGCGCTGGCCATGTTAGATGGCAGAATCGACTATACGGACAAGCTGGTGGAGATGATTTATCAATGCCAGATATGCGGGGGCTGCGATGTCGCCTGCAAATACAACCGGGACATGGAACCGTTGGAAATACTCTATCAGTTCAGGATAAAGTGCGTCGGGGACGGTCAGCTTCTACCCGCCCATATGGTTGTCATCGATGGCCTGAGGAAAGAGGACAACATGATGTGCGGCTCCAAGTCCGAGCGCGGTGATTGGGCGAAAGGACTGGACGTCAAAGACCTCACCACGGAGAAGGCGGAAGTCTATTTTCATGCCGGCTGCAGGTATTGTTTCGATAAGGAATTATGGCCGGCAGCCAGAAGCGCCGTAAGTCTTCTCTTAAAGGCGGGCGTTGACGTTGGCATCATGGGGAAAGACGAGAACTGCTGTGGCGGGCGCTCTTACGAGATAGGATATCAGGGAGAGTTGACCAAGTACGCAGAACACAATATGGAGATGCTGAAGGTGGCCGGGGCTAAAGTCCTGGTTACCCCCTGCGCTGATTGCTATCACGCCTTCAAGGTCCTCTACCACAAGATTGGGAAGAAGTTGGATGTGGAAGTGTTACATATTACTGAGTTTCTGGAACGGTTGATTAAAGAGGGAAAGCTCAAGCCTACCCAGAAAGTGCCGATGGCGATAACCTACCATGACCCATGCCATCTGGGGAGGATGGGAGAGCCCTGGATACCGTGGGACGGGGCGAGAACCAGAGGCTCCGGGCAGATTATTCTGCATGAACCGCCCAAGGAATTCAGGCGGGGAACACACGGAATCTACGAGCCTCCCAGGAATATATTGAAAAGTATCCCGGGCCTGAGACTTGTGGAGATGGTGAGAAACAGGGAGCGTGCCTGGTGCTGTGGGGCCGGGGGCGGTGTCATCGATGCCTTCCCGGACTTTGCCCAGTGGACGGCGCTGGAGAGAGTAAGAGAAGCAAAAAGCACCGAAGCCGAGGCAATAGTTACGGCGTGTCCCTGGTGTAAAAGAAATTTGAGTGACGCTGTTGAAGAAAGCGGGGATAAGCTCCGAATATACGATATTGTGGAGATTTTAGAGCAGGCAATCTGAAGAGGAGGACTGATATGGCTCTAAGTCGGGACGCTTATAAAGCACTCGAAGATATCGTGGGCACAGACAATATCACGGAAGAGCCCGCGGTACTGGATGCATACGCTTTACACTGGGGACTAAAAGCCTTTACAGGAAATCCGTTCGGGCTCAGACATGAAGCCGTGCTTTTACCAGCGAGCACAGAAGACGTTCAGGCCATTGTGAAAACATGCAATCAGCACCGGATAAAATTTAAAGCACTGAGCACGGGCTGGGGCTCTATGAACGGAGCCGGAAGCGAGGGTGTAATCCAGCTAGACCTGAGAAGGATGAACCGGATTCTGGAGATAAATGAAAAGGCGATGTACGCTGTGGTGGAACCTTATGTTATCTGCGCACAGCTTCAAGCCGAACTGATGAAGAAAGGCCTGACTTTTAACATCATAAGCGCTGGCTCTAACACCTCTGCACTCCCCCTCACCGCCCTGATGGGCAGCGGGCCAACATCGGTAAGCACCAGTTATAATAATCGAAACATCTTAGGGGTAGAGTGGGTTCTGCCTACGGGAGAGATATTGAGGACAGGCTCACTGGGGTCAGGTGCCGGATGGTTTTGCGGTGATGGACCCGGCCCGTCCATACGAGGCGTAATGAGAGGCTATAAGGCGCCTCTGGGTGGACTGGGCGTCTTCACCAAGGCGGCCACCAAAGTGTATCACTGGCCAGGACCGGAAGTCTTGGGAATTGAGGGAGCATCACCGAGCTACACGCCGAAGCTACCAGAAACAGTTACGGCTCATTATATAACCTTCCCTTCGTGGGAGAAATTTACTGAGGCAGGATACAAGATAGGCGCGAGTGAAATAGCTATGGCATGTGATAAACTCCCACCATGGATGTTAGCGCTGAACCTGACCGAAAATGGTCGGGAAGGCATTCGGCTCTTCTCTGAGATACGCTCTCAAACGATTGATAAAGGGATAAGTATCCTTATCATCTTAGGGGCTGATTCTCAACCGGAATTTGAGTACAGGGAAAAGGTATTAAGGAGAATTACAAGCGAGACAGGCGGCGAGTTTTTACCACTGGTAGAAGACCCAACGATGCGAAACAGGCTAATATGGCATAGAATCAGGGCGACCACCGGCGCGCGCGAGACTTTTCGCCTCATGCTGTCTCAGGGGGCAAGTTTTGGAGCCTGCGATAGCTGGGAATTCGCCGTGAGTGAAGCTGAAGAAGGAGCCAGACTAAAGAAGAAGTACATTGAAGAGGGGACGATTATAGATGATGGCACCGATAATGCCTGGGGCACGGTGTACGAGTATGGCCATATGGGGCATATGGATGAACTCTACCTGAGCGACCCCTCAGTCCCAGCTTCGGGGCAGGCTGCTTTCGCCCTGCTGGAGGATACAATGCGAGCTTGTATGGAAAAGTCACTGGGATGTCCCCAGATAGTGATGGGGAACAGAGGCCATGACGTCTTTGGACCAAGCATGAATAACTACCATCTATGGGCGCGAAAGCTCAAGAAAGCGTTCGACCCTAACGGAGTGTCAGAATCCACCAATTATATAACGGCGGAAGAGTAGCTACTTTGTGTTTAACGTCGCCATCTCCCAAATGATATCCGGTATAATAAATAGTCCCAGGTGTTACCCAGTAAGTTGCCAAGACGAATCATTCGAAGCATGAGATGAATGGCTTCCGACTTCTCGGAACCGTATGTTCCCCGCAACTTCTGGACCGCTTCGAGGTCAGGACGGGCGCTAGATTCAGCCCAGTGCTGCGCATAGAGGACGGCCAAGGCTTCCTCTTCGGGACAGTCCTCAAAATCTCCTGACAGGAGCTTGCCAATTTCCTCCTGGCTAACACCGCCTTTCAACGCCAATCTCGAATGAAGGTAGGAACAATAACGGCAACCTTCAACTGAGGTTACCGCCAGCATAAGCCTTTCCTGAAAAGCCGGCGAAAGCAACTCCTTGTTTCTAACTTCCCTCAGTTTTCTTCTATTTCTGATCGGGAAGCACAGGTCCGTAAAGAGCTCCTTCAGGCTTCGATACGTTCTCTTGTTGAATTTCATAACTAATAATATTCATTTCAGGTGGTTCAGTTCAACACTATTTCATACGAAATAGTGTTTGGCAACATAAATGATTTATAATAAGCTAAGGTGATACTGTTAAAACAATTAAAATTACGGTTATTTCTAATAGAAGTAAATTGGGATGACAACAAGAATTGAGAATTTTGAGGCTGAACTGGTAATTGTTGGTGGCGGCGGCGCTAGCGGCCGCAGAAAAGGTATACAGTAATTCACATCAAAGGAGGGAAATGGGGAATGACATTAAAAACAATTAGTAGTGAAAGGGGGACTGTCTGTCAGGAGCTCAGGGAGGCAATCGGGGCCGAAAAAGTAAGGGACGATAAGATAACGCTGGTAACCTATAGCCGGGTGCGCCACGGCTTCGATAACATGTGGCCTTTCCGCAAGCCCAGCCTGGTGGTTTTCCCGGAGAGCAGAGAGGATGTCGTTGAGACCCTGAAGATTGCCAACAAGCACAAATTCCCGGTCACTTCCGTGGGCACGGCCCCGATAATGCTCGGGACAACCGAGGGCGGTATTATTTTAGACCAGCGCCGCAGAAACAAGGTGCTGGAGATAAACACGGACTCCGGGTATGCGGTTATTGAGCCGGGCGTTAGCTTCGACAGGCTCACCGCGGCCCTGAGAGGAACAGGCTTCAAGTGTTCGGTCGGCACGATGCCGGGTCCCGGCACCGTCCTGGGTCAGTCCCTGGGGAGAGGTTCGCAAAGTTTTACCACCAGATACCTGAATTTAATCCTTGACCTTGAAGTCGTCCTCCCCAACGGGACTGTTTTCAGTACGGGTTCTTCCCACTTCGAAGGCGTCGGAAGCCACCTGAGATACGGTCCGTACCCCGACCTGGCCGGCCTGTATACCTGCGCCTATGGCGCCATGGGCGTCATTACCAAAGCGGCCATCAGAATCCACCCGGAAAACGAGGCGTACCGAGTTAACCTGGCCGGATTCGATAACTACGCGGACGCCATCGATTATGTTAAAGACCTTGTTAACCATAATATCCCCGAGCACACCTTCATCTGGAACTGGCACATGTACCTGACCTGGCCTCTGGCGCCCGAAGACATGAAAAAGGTAATGCCCAAAATACTGGAATCGGACATGAGGAAACCACCGGAAGGGACGCCCTATAACATCGTTTCTACTCTGCTATCCGGCTATCCAGAGCAGGTGGAAGTCTACGAGAAAATATGCGCCAGGGTAGCCGAAAAATGCCACGGCAGGGTCCTGCCCGATGAAGAGGTAGAAAAACGCTTTCCGGCAACCATGGCCGGCTTCAGGCAGCAGTACGGCGACTTCCATTACCGTGAATCCGTGCACTGGAGCAAGGGGAGGTTCGCCGGCTGGTATGTGTTTGCCGAGCCCAAAGATATGAAGGAGATAGAGAAATTCGCCGTGAGTGAATTCGCGAATTTCGGAAAGGCAATCAATCCGGTTAACTACTACTCACACCCCTTTGATTTCGGCCGTTCTGTACTTTTACGTATCTCCGGCTTCCCCGACCCGACCGACATCGAACTGAGAAAGAAAATAAGCAAGAAGTTCGAGGAGATGTATGACGTGGCGCTAAAAAAGTACCGCGCCGTCCCCATACGCCCGATTGGCTCGGATCGCGCCGGGACATATATGGAAGTACTCCGCAGTATTAAGAAAGCACTCGACCCCAATAACATTCTTAACAGAGATTCAGGACTGTTCGAGGAGGGGGAACTATGAAGTTAGCCACCACTCTGGAAGATATTCAAGCTGCCGCATCCCGCTGTCTCAGGGATGCCAGGTGTACTTACGGGTCCTGGCCCGAGAACCACATCCTGTGCCCGATATACTGGCACGAACCCTCCTTTACCTTCAGCGGCGGGGGCTACCTTTTCCTCATCCTGGCTCTGCTTGAAAATAGAATAGACTTTGACCAAGCCACCGCCGATTTCGCTTTCAGCTGTGCCGGCTGTATGGTATGTGACAGTAATTGCAACCTGATACGCTGCCATACACCCTATGTCGGCATCCTGGATATCATTCGCCTCCTGAGAAGCGAAGCCGTCAAGAGGGGCCTTGTCCCCGATGGTGCCGCCAGGAAGATATACGACGAGGTCAGGAAAACGGGAGACTACGGGCAGGTGAGTGAACTCAAGCTGCCTGATAAGATAAAAAGCGATAAGGCGGATACGGTTATCTTCGCCGAATGTTCACACGCCAAATCGCAGGAGGATATCTCCAAAGCTACCATCAGGCTGCTGGAAAAGATTGGAAGTCCGGCCTCGCAGTTTGCGGAAAAAGGATGCTGCGGCTCAACTCTCTATGACCTCGGCTTCTGGGAGCAACTGGAGCCACTGGTCAAAGCCAACTGGGAGAAGATGAAAGCTCACAAAGATAAGAAGTTTGTCTTCATCAATCCTCACTGCCAGGAGTTTATTGTAAACAGATACCCCGAAATCATTCCCGACTACAGCGCCGTCAAGAACCAGCATATCAGCCAGCTTTTAGCTGACGCTTTTAAGAATGGCAAGCTGAAGAGCAAAAATACAGGCAAGGTAAAAGTCAGCTATCATGACCCCTGCTACCTGGGGAGGGGACTGAAAATATATGACGGCCCCAGAGAGGTTTTAGCATCCTTAGAAGGTGTTCAGCTGGTGGAAATGGAAAGAAACCGTGAGAATTCCTTCTGCTGCGGCGCCAGGGCGCTGGGCAATTACATCCCCAATCTATCCGAAGACACCGCCCGGGAAAGGGTAAAGGAGTTTGAGGCTACCGGGGCGGACCTGCTGATTACCGCCTGCGCCTACTGCAAGGACAGCTTCCAGAAGGTAATGCCTGATAAAGATAAACAAAGGGTTAAAGATTTGACCGAGTTCGTTAATGAGCATACTTAATACATCCGTGAACATCATGGCGAATAACGGGGTGTATAATGATTGACTACTATAAGTATATTGAGACGTCTAATTCCGGCGATGACAAGGCAATGCTGAATCGGTACGGGACGGATAACCTGGTAGATTTTAAAAAAACAGGAGGATAAGAGTTAATGGCAGGTAGAAAGTACGAAAAACATATCATTACCAGCTTTGCACCCGGTCTGGACCTCCCCGAGTGGCGGGGTAAGCCCGGCGAGCCTACCGAGCGGGGACATTTCATGATGTGGCTGGGTGATAAGGTCATTAAAGGAAGCCCCTATGTGGAAGCGGTCTGGCTCTGGCCGGAAGCTGCCGACCCGAAAGGCGGTTTCCCACAGCATGCGCACGAGTATGACGAGACCATCGGTTTCTTCGGGACGGATACGAAAAATGTCCTCGACCTGGGGGGAGAGATTGAGTTCTGGATTGAGGATGAGAAATACCTGCTCACCAGGAGCTGCCTCATTTTTGTCCCCGGTGGTATGAAACACTGCCCGATTAAGTTCATAAGAATCGACAGGCCAATCTTTCATTTCCTGATGGTGGCGGGCGAATATACTGATATACTGTAATTCCTTTAGTTTTGACGATATGTCAGCCCGCCACACCTGGTAGCCAGGTAACTAATGGGGGATAGACAAAGATTATGACCATAAGCAGAAAGCCAATAATCAGGAAAGGCGTGGAGCCGCGAAAGACGTCCCCCAGGCTTACATCCGGCGGGGACAAAGCTTTCATCGTATAGACGTCCAGCCCAAAAGGCGGCGTGATAAGTCCCAGCTGAATATTTATAAGCAGTAATATAGAGTACCACAACATGTCAAAGCCCAGAGCCTGAACGATAGGGAAAAAGATAGGCACAGCTATCATAACGATACTGGCCGGGTCCATGAAGCAGCCCAGGAATATCACCACGAGTTGCGTGGCGATAACGATGACGATACTGGGCACATCAAGCGTTGTCGACAGGTTAACAAGCCCGGCGATGGCCCCGCTGGAAACCAGGATTCTGGAGAAGCTCAGTGAAGCGGTCATAATCATCAAGACCATGACGCTAATCTGGATAGTGCTCTTGGCTGATTCCTTTACCACACGCCAGTTAAACTTACGGTAGATGGCCGCCAGGATATAGCAGGCTAACGCGCCGAGGGCGGCCGCCTCCGTCGGGGTGGCTATGCCCATGAATATCACGCCGATGGCCGCGAATATCACGATGCCGATGGGCAGTATCTGGCGGACTATTACGTTGACCTTCTCTAATAACGAAACGTGGGACACCGAATAATCAGGCGCCAGGGACGGTTGAAGTTTGCACCTGATGATGATGTAGGAGCAAAACAAGACGGCCAGCGTTAGTCCTGCTGGAATGATGGCTATCAATAAATCACCAATAGAGACTTTACCAAGGGCGCCGATGATGACGGCCAGGGCACTGGGAGGAATCAGGACGGCCAGGGTACCGCTGGCGACAATCGGGCCCAGCGCCATCTCTTTTTTATAGCCACGCGCTCTCATGTCCGGCGCAAGGCTTTTACCGAGCACAGCGATGCTGCCGCCGCTCATGCCGATCATGGTTCCCAGCAGCACTCCGGCGCCGATGGCGAGTATGCTCAGCCTGCCGGGTAAACGCCCCAGGACCTTGTCCACTCCATCCACCACATTCCCGCCCACTCCCGACTCGAAGATAACGTTGCCCATCAGGACGAATAAAGGCACCGGCAGAAAGACAAAAGATGTTACGGAGCTGAAGACACTCATGAGGAGTTGTTCCATACCGACCATGCCGCCCCAGAACAGGAGTGCCCCCACCACGCAGGTAAGCATAAAGGCAAGGAATATCGGCATGCCTGTTATCATCAGCACCACCAGGCAGCCGAAGATAATCAGTAAGGCCAGCGGCCAGGTCATGACGTTTCACCCCCGGGTGGGCTGGGAGCATTTTTTAACCTTTCGGAGGAAAGACTTTGCCAGGTTTTCACGAGGTCAATAATCCTTCTCAACATGACGATGAAAAGCAGAATATAACCTATAGCGATAATAATTTCTATAGGCCATTTAATCGGCTGCAATACGGTAGAAAGGTAGGTGCCGTTAATGAAATCGTTCACGGTGAGCTTGACGGAATACCAGATGAGAAAACCCATCAGGATTTCACAGATAACAGAGGTAGCGATATTGGCGATGACCTTTCTTCTCGGATTCAAGCGATCGAGTATCAGGTCGAGGCGTATGTGACCGTTTATTTTCAGCAGCCAGGCGGTAGCCAGGAATGTCATCCACAAGAGGCTGTATTCCATGATTTCGAAGAGTCCCGTATAAGTAATACCCAGAGAATATCTAAGGATAACATCTACGGAGACAGCCAGCATATCAATAACGATTATGGCAGCGCCAAGAACCATCATAGCGGTGATGGTCTTGTCTAAAGCGGACCATATCTTCTCAAATATCTTCACGATTGAAACCTGACTGGCGTCTCCTTCGAGCAATACCTGAGCTCTGCGCATGGCACCTCGTTTTCGTCAGCACCATGCGCAGAGACTGGCAATTCCATCAGATTACGGATAAATTTTATTTTCCATACAGGAGTTCTCTGAACTGGGCGACGCGCTCAGGATTCTTCTCCTCGGGAACGGACCAGGTCGCCTCCATGTATATTTCATGGAACTTCTGAGAGTCTTCCGGAGAGAACTTGACAATTTCCACACCGGCGTCCAAAAGCTCTTGCTTTACACCATCTATGACACCCTCCCAGAGTTTGGCGCCTTCAATTTCATTCTCAATCACCGCCGCAGTCACAGCGTCCTGCAGGTCTTTGGAAAGGCTGTTCCATACGTCAAGGTTCATCAGGAATGCCGAAGAAGAGTCGCCGTGTAGCTCATCCAGCATGAAGTTGGTTACATCCTTACAGCCCCAGTTGATTACGCCCGGAACCCCTATATGAAACGCATCAACCGTACCCCGTTCCATGGCGGTAAAGTAGTCGGGCATGGGTACTATCGCCGGCTGTGCCCCGAGTGCCGTAAGCATGGCCACATAGGACGGTCCCTGAGTCGCGAACTTCACTCCCTTGAAGTCGTCGAGAGTCGCGATTTTCTTCTTGCTGTAGATGGCCATCATTCTCTGGGGATTGCTGGGAGTTGAGGACCCCATGTAATGGATGTTCTTTTCCTCGAATAGGCTGGTAGCAAAGTCCCAGACCGGGCTCGCCCGGAGCTCCGGGATACTCATCGCCGTGTTACCCATACATTCCCATCCCGGGACCAGAGTGTCCATATACCCGAAAAGTGCGCTCACGATGTCCATGGAACCCCTCTGCACGGCGGCCGGGGCATCAGGGGGCGGTATGGCTTCAGTTCCACCCACCCACTCTATGGTAATTAACCCGTTGGTCTTGGCCTTGACCCTGTCCATTAACCCGTGCTCAAAGAACTGGTCCGGAGGAACATCCGGTTTAAAGGAAACCATCTTAAGGACTATCGGCTGTGGTGCCGGTGGGGTCGGGGTAGGTGACGGGGAGGGGGACGGAGCGGGTGACGGGGACGGGGAGGGTGTTGGTTCGGCACAGCCAGCCAGAACCAGGCCGGCTACCAGAACAATCACCAATGGTAACAAAACTAATTTCTTCACTGCTTATACCTCCTTAATACTGTTGGATTTACTGCAAAACAAAACATAATTAGCTGCAGTCAACTGTACAAACTATTCAGCACCTCCTTTCATGGGATATAGATTAATTATATCAATTCTAGGATATTAATTATATCAATTCTA
>CAZPQB010000009.1:0-29875 GCA_964588605.1 uncultured Dehalococcoidaceae bacterium
TCTTCAGAGCCCCTCGGGTCAATCACCATTGCCCGCCGACTTGAGAGCGAGGGGATTTTCTTGAGCGAGAGGGCCGTGAGATATCACCTGAGGATAGCCGACGAACGTGGTTTTACCCAACCGGGAGGTAGAGACGGCAGAATGATTACACCCGAAGGAAGGCAGGAAGTTAAAGAGGCGCTGGCGCCGCAGCATCTGGGATTCGTACATGAAAAGCTTGAGTTGCTGGCTTACCAGACTACTTTTGACCCCGAAAAGCGTGCCGGCCTGTTGTCCATTAATACCTCGATTATAGACAAAGACAGGTTTAAAAAGGCTATGTCGGTAATGAAAGATGCCTTTAAGGCTGGCCTGTGTGTCAGTGAGCTGGTGGCTACCGCGCCGGAAGGTGAAAAGCTCGGCTCAGTGGTCGTGCCCGAAGGGAAAATCGGCTTCGCCACGGTTTGCGGTGCTTCTATCAACGGCGTGTTACTCAAGGCGGGTGTCCCCACGGAATTCAGTTTCGGCGGAGTCCTCGAAATCAAAAATTCACAGCCAAGGCGTTTCGTCGCCATAATTAACTATGCCGGCACGTCCATTGACCCCTCAGAGCAGTTCATCCGGGCAAAAATGACAAGCGTAGAGCTGGCCGCCAGGACAGGAAACGGCAAGATACTGGCGGCATTTCGCACCATACCGGCACCTGCCAGGGAGGCTGTGGAGGAGCGATTGTCCATGCTCCTGAAGGCCGGAATTGGGGGGGTATACGCCCTGGGTAATACCAGCGAACCACTTTGTCAGATTCCTGTAAGCATGAATCGCATCGGTTTCGTCCAGCTCGGTGGTCTCAATCCGGTGGCGGCAGCCGTAGAGGCCGGAATTGATATTGAGAACATCGCCGAGAGCGGGCTAATTGATTTTCAGCAGTTACACAGCTTCTGGCAGTTATAAGGTGAACGCCACACGCTGGCTTCAGTTATGTACCCGTCATGTTTGACAGGTTTTCCTGTTAAATCACGATAAAAATAGCGAAATATATAGCAGGATAACAACAAGCCATAAAGTTAAGCATCAACATCCCTGATGGCTGTTTTTCATATCAGCGTGTCCAGAGCCCACATCATGAGGGCACTTCCCAGGGGAATCGTTATATTGTCGTTTACGGGCAAAGGCAGCGCCTGAAAGATGGTGGCGAAGACGGCTCCAATTAAAGCTATCGTCAGCGGTGGGGATTTCACAATGACGGCCATAAGAACTCCAATTAAGATGCAGGCGATAAAACAGGCGATGTGACCTTCAAGGCTTTTACCCCACAGGTATGTCCGTCCTTTCCATATTCCGACCAACGTAGCGATAGGATCACCGATGGAAAGAAACAAAATGGCCAGAGATGCTATGTCTCGAGGTAATGCCAGAGTGGTAATGAGACAGCCGATAAGGAAATAGCTGCTTCCGGTCAGCTTGAAATGTTCTTTTTCACGTAAAAGGGCACCAAACCAGGCACAGAAATGTTGATTGAAAGGCGGTACAAATAATCTGATTACTTCTACAGATAAGAAAAGGGCAGTAACCACAGCCAAAGCCAGGACAACAGCAAGCCAGGGAAACAAGAATAAAGCGATGACAGATATTATACCGATAATGGCGTGAAATGTGCCCCTTATAAGTGCATGGCGAATAGAGACAGTTATCATAAGCTATAGTGTACCTTTGATGATAGAGCAGGTCAAAAACAGGATAGCAATCGGGACAAGGATCCAGCCACTTCGTTCAACCAACCCTGATAACAAGCCCTGTATTTATTTGAGATACCAGCCGCCCGCTCAAGAAGCAATAATAATTATTCCCGAAATCTAGTATAATGGCTATAACAGGTTTGATAAATGAAGGAGTATCTAGGAAATGGCAGAAAAAGATAAAGTTGAGAGAAAAAGGAAATCTGGACAGGGAACCGGAGAGGAAAAGTCATTTTTCAAAGGGCTCAGTCTTGGCAGTTTCAATACTGATGGAAATGCTTCAGTAGTTGATGTTAAGAACGGGAGAATAGTCAGGATAAGGCCGCTACACTATGATTGGAAATATGACCCCAAGAATCTTAATCCCTGGAAGATGGAGGCACACGGGAAGTCAATTGAACCGGGTATGAAGTCCAACATACCTCCTATAAGCCTGGCCTATAAAAAGCGGGTCTATTCACCCAACAGGATTCTCTACCCGCTAAAGCGAGTTGACTGGGACCCCAATGGAGACAGGAATACGGAAAACAGGGGCAAGAGCGGCTACGTTAGAATCTCATGGGACGAGGCTGTAGAAATAATAGTCAGCGAGCTGAAAAGGATAAAGAAAGAATACGGGCCGGAAGCCGTGCTTTCACAGGCGGACGGGCATGGTGAGGGGAAGATGGTACATAATACCCACGGCAGCGCCAACAAACTCCTGGCCCTGCTGGGGGGATACACACTACAGATAAGGAATCCTGACAGCTGGGAAGGATGGGTCTGGGGTGCCAAGCACGCCTGGGGAATGGAACCCGTCGGAGAGATGTTACCGTCGAGTAATATTATGGCTGATGTTGCCGAGCATACCAAGCTCCTCCTGTTCTGGGGATGCGACCCGGAAACAACACCCTGGGGATTCAACGGGCAGATGGCGGGCCGCCTGTGCTACTGGTTTACAGAAGTCGGCATAAAATCGGTATATATCTGCCCTGACCTGAACTACGGAGCGGCGATTCATGCCGACAAGTGGATTCCGATATTGCCGGGTACTGACGCCGCCCTGCATTTGGCGGTAGCTTATGTCTGGATTACCGAAGGGACCTACGATAAGGAATATGTGGCCGCGCATAGCTACGGTTTCGACAAGTTTGAAGAATATGTCCTGGGGAAAGAAGACGGTATTCCCAAGACGCCGGAGTGGGCTGCCGGGAAGACGGGTATACCGGAATGGACCATCAAGGCATTCACCAGGCAGTGGGCGTCCGAAGTGACATCAATAGCCCACGGTAATGGCGGCCCCGGCATCAGGAGTGCTTACTCCACGGAACCGGGCAGGCTCGAGGTACTGCTGCTGGGGATGCAGGGACTGGGCAGGCCCGGGGTTCACCAGGTCAAGATGATTGAATGGGGTTTCTTTATTTCCACGGTAAAGGAAAGGCCTCCGATGCCCCTTGGCATCTTATTCCCCAAAATGCTGAGGACAGCTTATTCCATAACGGAAATCGGCAGTAGCCGAGCTGCCAAGATAGAGAACAACGGCATAGGACTAACCGAGCTCGAGAAGCTTTTTACACCGGTAAAAATCAATCCGACACAGTTTATACCCAAAGACCTCATCCACGATGCCATTCTCAATGCGCCCATCAGCTGGTACGGCAACTCCACATTCCCCGGCACAATTGAAGACCAGTTCGTGAAATACACGTATCCGGCGGAGGGCTGCTCCGAGGTACACATGATATGGACGGATACACCCTGCTGGATAACGTGCTGGAACGACAGCAATTCCTATATCAAGGCGCTCAAAAGCCCGAAGATAGAGTTCATCCTGGCGCAGCACCCCTGGCTGGAAAACGACTGCCAGTTTGCCGATATCATCCTGCCGGTTAACACCAAGCTGGAGGAACAGGATATAGCCATGGATATCGCCGGTGGGCAATTCTACACCGTATTACACGAAGGAAAATGCATCGAACCCGTAGGAGAGTCCAAGAGCGACTATGAGACAGTCTGCATGATAGCCGAGAAACTCGGCCTGCTGGAGGTATATACCGGCGGTAAAAGTGTCGAGGAACTGAGAAGAATCTGCTTTGAGTACTCAGGTGTACAGGATTTGATTAGCTATGAAGAACTTGAAAAGAAAGGGTATTTTGTCATCCCGACAGATCCGGACTGGGATAAATTCCCGGTAGGCATGAAGAAATTCTACGACGACCCCGATAACAACCGCCTGAAGACCCCTTCTGGCAAGATAGAATTCTGTTCCCAGAACCTGGCCAAGTACTTTCCTGATGACAAGGAAAGGCCGCCGGTGCCGCACTGGATTGAAAAGGGAGAAAGCCACGATGAGAGGATTTCCAGTGAAAGGGCCAAAAAGTATCCCCTTCTCCTCATGTCCAACCACGGCAGATGGCGGGTGCATGCCAACAACGATGATAATGTGTGGACGAGGGAAGCGCCGACCTGTAAGGTTACCGGCCCGGACATGTATAAGTATGAGCCTCTGTGGATGAACCCGGCTGACGCCGAGGCAAGGGATATCAGGAACGGCGACGTGGTGAAAATATATAACGAGAGGGGTGTCGTCCTTGGTGGTGCTTATGTGACCGAGAGATTGATGCCCGGTGTTGTCTATATGGACCACGGGGCGAGGTACGACCCCATAGTTCCCGGGGAGATTGACCGGGGCGGCGCCATCAACACGATAACGCCGCACAACGTTACCTCAAGGAAGGCCACGGGGATGGTGGTGAGCAGTTTCCTGGTTGAAGTTGAAGGGGCTAATCTGGACGAACTGAGAAAGAAGTATCCCGAGGCATTCAGCCGGCCGTACGACCCGGCCGCCGGCCTGCGTATGGAGCGGGTTTTAGTCAGAGATAAACCATATTAACTGCCTACCCACAATAATGATATCAACTTAACTTGAGGTTTGAGGTTTACTCTATTAGAATTGTGTATATACTATTTAGAGGATTATAAAATGTCTGAAGAAATAAAAACAATGGTAAAAGGGCTTTCTTTCCTTGGCGCTGTTGACGATGCAAATGCCGTCCAGGTTGATGTTAAGAGCGGTAAAATAATTCGAATCAGGCCACTACACTTCGACTGGAAGTACAATCCCGAAGAATTTAATCCCTGGAAGATTGAAGCGCGTGGACAGACTTTTGAGCCAACGATGCATACATTGATACCGCCTTTCACTCTGGCTTACAAAAACCGTGTTTATTCTCCAAATAGAGTCATGCATCCGCTAAAGAGAATCGACTGGGACCCGCATGGCGAGAGAAACCCTCAAAACAGAGGAAAGAGTCGCTATGTCAGAATATCGTGGGATGAAGCCACGGAGATAATAGCCGGTGAGATAAGGAGGATACATAAAGAGTACGGACCAACGGCAATACTGACGCAATGTGACGGTCACGCGGAGTCAAAAGTTGTACATCCTCCCCACGGGTGCAACAGGAAATTGCTGTCATTTATGGGTGGCGCTACCCTCCAAACAAGAAACCCGGATAGCTGGGAGGGGTGGTACTGGGGAGCCAAACATGTATGGGGATGTGAACCGTTCGGTAAACAGGTCAAGCAGACTAACCTTATCCCCGATATCGCTGAAAATACTGAGATGCTCTTATTCTGGGGCTGTGACCCGGAAACCACGCCCTGGGGGTGGAACGGACAGATAGTCAGCAGGTTGTGCTACTGGTTTACCGAGCTCGGAATCAAGCAGGTGTATGTTTGCCCGGATGTAAACTACGGCACAGCCGTTCACGCCGATAAATGGATCCCGATAAGGCCCAATACGGATGCCGCTTTACAGCTTGCCATCGCTTACACCTGGATTACGGAAGGAACCTACGATAAAGAGTATATTGCCTCGCACGCCGTGGGATTTGATAAGTTTGAAGAATACGTCCTCGGCAAAGAAGACGGAATACCCAAGACACCCAAGTGGGCAGAGACAAAAACCGCCATTCCGTCCCGGATAATCAAAAGACTGGCCAGAGAATGGGCGTCCAAGAGGACGGCGATAGTGCATACCAACGGAGGCCCGTATATTAGGGGACCATACTCAACTGAGCCAGCGAGGCTGGAGGTCATCTTACTGGGGATGCAGGGCCTTGGAAAGCCGGGATGTCATCAACTCAGTGTGCATGAGTGGGGCGTTGCCGGGAATCCCAAGGCCGGGCTTGGTGATGACACCAACCCCATGCCGGGACCTGTAGTATGGCCAAGCCTGTGGGCCGCGACCACGGCGCTTACCTGGGCGAACCGCTTTTCCGACCCGATTATTCCCAAGACGCTGGTTCCTGACGCCATTCTCAAGCCTCCTATCAGCTGGTACGGAACCACGATATGCAGAGAGCCGGTTGAAGACCAGTTCGTAAAATATACCTACCCCGCAGAAGGTTGCTCCGAAATACATATGATATGGACCGATACGCCTTCATGGATGACATGCTGGAATGATTCGAATAGCATGGTAGAAGCGCTAAGGTCCCCCAAGATAGAATTCACCCTGGCACAGCACCCGTGGCTGGAGAACGATTGTCTCTTCGCCGATATTATCCTGCCATCCACTACCAAATTCGAGACTGACGATATAGGTACAGACGCTTTTTCTGGTGAGTACAAGACCATTTTCCTCGACGGAAAGTGCATCGAACCCATCGGGGAATCAAGAAGCGAGTATGAGATAGTATGTGCCATAGCTGAAAGACTCGGTTTACTGGAGCAGTTCACAGAGGGTAAAAGTGTCGAGGAAAAAATAAGGCATGGTTTTGAAACCTCAGGCGTACAGGACATGATAACCTGGGAAGAATTCAGCCAAAAGGGATATTATGTCATCCCAACCGACCCCGATTGGAAGAAAAAAGACATCGGGATGAGGAAGTTCTATGAAGACCCCGAGAACAACCCTTTGACGACGCCAACCGGCAAGCTGGAATTCTATTCCCAGAGACTGGCTGAGAATTTCCCCGGTGATATGGAAAGGCCACCGCTCCCCCACTGGATTGAAAAGGGAGAGAGCCATGATGAGAGAGTAACCAGCGAAAGGGCTGAGAAATATCCCTTACTCGTTGTTTCGAATCACCCGAGGTGGAGGGTACACTCCCAGCATGATGATATGAAATGGCTGAGAGAAATCGAGACCTGTAAAATAATCGGCCCGGACGGGTATGCCTACCAGACGATGTGGATAAACCCGCAAGATGCAGAAAAGAGAGGTATAGGACACGGAGACGTGGTCAAAGTATATAACGAACGAGGAGGTCTTCTCGTAGGAGCCTACGTAACGGAGAGGATAATGCCCGGTGCCGTATACGTCGACCACGGGGCGAGATATGACCCCATAGTGCCGGGAGAGCTTGACAGAGGAGGGGCAATCAACACGATAGTCCCGCATAACACGACCTCCAGGAACGTTGCCGGGATGGCGGTAAGCGGATTCCTGGCCGAAGTTGAGCCAGTCAACCTGGATGGACTGAGACAGAAATATCCCGAAGCATTTAAGAGGCCATACCATCCGGCCGCCGGCCTGTGCTTAAATACCTGGTTCTAAGGGGGTAAAGAGGTCGTTATCGGCGCTACCGGCACCCTGAGCAGCAGAGGAGGTTTCTAGCCGTTTGAGCAAGTGTCTCTATAAATAAAAAAATATCATATATTGATAATTTCTACCCTCATAAGCAGGAGAGTTGTTCGTTTTAATGAAACTGGATTTACTTATATCATAGGGTATCAAAAAAATATATAAGGATAATAGCATGTCAGCAGTTTCTCGTGATATACGCGACCAGATAAAGCAGGGCAATTTTATTAGAAAGGCCTTCGAGGATGGCCTGGCTCTGAAGAAACAATATGGAGAAGACAAAGTATTTGACCTTTCTCTGGGGAACCCCTTAATGGAACCCCCTCTCGAGTTCCACCAGGAACTACAAAAGCTGGTAAATAACCCGATACCGGGGATGCATCGCTATATGCTTAACGCCGGCTATCCTGAGGTGAGAGCCGAGATAGCGGAATACATGGCGTCAGAGACCGGGTTACCCTTTACCATGAATGAAATTGTTATGTCCGTAGGTGCTGGTGGCGGCATGAACCTCGCCCTAAAGGCGCTGCTGAATCGAGGTGAGGAGGTTATTCTCTTTGCCCCTTATTTCCCCGAGTTCCTTTTGTACATTGCCAGCCACTCGGGAGTTGCCCGAATTGTGCCGACTGACGACAACTTCGCCCCGGATTTAGCGGCTCTAGAAAAAGCAATCACGCGCCGTACCAAGGTGATTATCACCAACTCACCCAACAACCCCAGCGGTGCTGTCTATGATGAGAATATCTGGAGTAATATGGGGAAAATACTTCGCGCCCAAGAATCACGCCTGGGTACGGAAATTTTTATCGTCAATGATGAGCCCTATCGCAAGCTCATCTATAATGGCAAGAAATGTCCCTATGTATTTGGCTTCCATCCTCGAACGATAACGGTGACTTCCCATTCCAAAGACCTCTCCATCCCAGGGGAACGGATTGGCTATGTGGCCATTAACCCGGAGTGTAACGAGGGCGGAGAACTGGGGACAGCGGTCGGTTTTTGTAACCGTGCCCTCGGCGTTGTTAACGCACCGGCTCTAATGCAGAGGGTTGTGAGCAAGCTACAACGGGCGCATATTAATATCGAGGCATATCAAAAGAAAAGAGACTTTCTCTACGACCATCTCACGGCCATGGGATACGCTATCGCTAAGCCCAGCGGTGCTTTTTACATGTTCCCGAAGTCACCGGTGGATGACCTCGAGTTCGCTGATGAACTTAGAAAACAGATGGTACTTACCGTACCGGGTATTGCCTTTGGAACAGCTGGCTATTTCCGTATTGCCTACTGTGTTGAAGACCGGGTGCTTGAAGGCTCCCTAACCGGTTTCAGAGCGGCAGCTCAAAAATACGGTCTGTGCTAACTTTCAGGTTTGGCACACGATTGACCTGGCCAGGCTATGGCGATATCTCCGTGGCCACTTTATAGCCATGGCGGGTGGCATTCAACTCCTCTCGGCTTGAGTTGCATCAGCCGTAACGATTAATATATCAAGGTCAATCTGTATTTGCTGATTTTACCCGGCTTCCACTTCCTTCTGTAATTCGTCATGCGCCTTGAGAATTTGCTGCCAGTTTTCTTCTCGGGTGCCGGTATCTAAGAGAACATCCCATTCCATATCCTGTAGATTCTCTATAAAGCCAGGTATCTGGTCCCAGGGTATGGAAAAAAGGAACATCCCTGCCGGATATACCTTTAAAAACGACATGCCCATGCTGAAGCCGGTAGCCGTATAATTATATTTGCCGCTTAGTATGGGATAAACGAACATCCAGGAACATGCCGCCACCGGCGTCAGCTTGCTGGCCCATGCTTCACCGGACTGATAGCTCAATGCCCTCAGCAGGGTTTGTGCCTGTTTCGTGTTATCAGCGACGATGACCAGAATATCCGGGTCAAACGTCAACTCATCAATGGAAGCAAAAGAGGCATATCTAACGGAGCCTCTGGGCATACGCGGCATATCCTGGTAGATTCTGCGGTTGGCGCGCGCTTCCCGGTATACTCCCCCTTTCTCTCCCACCATACCGCTTATATACATCGGTTCGAACTCTTCCATCCCCAGGATCTCCGGCTCCACGCACTGGAAGTCCTCTTTCTGCGCGTAGAAAGGTTGGCTGGTTTGCGCCTCTTTAACCATCTCGCAAAGATTTATTTTCTTCTCCAGCCTCTTGACCCCGTCCGGTTTCATAAGCGAGTATTTGATGCCTACCGGTTTTCTTGTAAAGTCAAATCTGTCTAAAATGGAATAGTCTCGTTTATTTGGCTTCATCTAAACCTCCTTATAAAGTTTTATCGTTCATACGGAATGCGCCCTACACCTTGAATTCAGGTCTTTTTTAGAGCTCATATTATTTTACCTTTTTCAACCCAGGCGTTAAAACGTAACCCAGAAGCCGGGTCATATTCTCTCTCAAAAGCTTCGGGGTATTGCTCCCTCCATTTCTCCATCTGAGCCATACTGACCCTTTCAACCTCAACCAGATAGCCGCTGGTAGCCATACCGGCAGCGTTTTTTGATGATATTCCAATGGGGGATATGAGGTTGATGGCGCCACCTCTATCGAGTTTTCCCGGTATTATTGAATCGACTCTGGCGCCATGGTCCATATAGGCCACCCCGGGCATTAGCCGCTCGGTCACATAGGCGCCACCGAGGACAATGCCTCTTTCATTGTATATTTTTACGATATCTCCACTCTTTATACCCCTTTCGGCAGCGGTCCCCGGATTAAGCCAAAGGGGCTCGTACATATAACCATCCCAACCCTTTACCTTGCCCGTCGGGGTTTCCCTTGTCCATGAGATATCATCACACTGGGCGTGTACTCGCCACCGCCCGTGATTAGACATTAAAAGAAGCGGGTACTGCCTGGCCCTTTCGCTGGAAATCCTCTCATCATGCGTCGGGCCTTTTTCAATCCACTTGGGATATGGTGGCCTCTCTTTATCCCCAGGAAAATGCCGGGCTAATCTCTCCGAATATAACTCCAGCTTACCGGAAGGCGTAGGCATGGGGTTCTTTTCGGGGTCCTTATAGAACTGGCTCATGCCCGGCGGGTCTTTTTCCCAGTCCGGAGCGGTCGGATATACATAGTACTGTTTTTCATTGAATTCTTCCCAGCTGATAACCTCCGCAAGTCCCAGACCATCATAAACATATTTTATCAGGTCCTCTACCGTCCGTCCTTCCGTAATCTCCTCGTACTTACCCAGCTTCTTGGCTACCTCCAGCATTATCTCGTAATCGCTCTTGGACTCGCCGATGGGTTTGATAGCCTGCCTTTGGAGCAACACGTTTTCAAGCTGTACGCCTTGCATTGAGTTTATCATGATATCATCTACCTCAAAATGAGTATTGGCGGGCAGGACGATATCAGCAGATAGACAATCGTTCTCAAGCCAGGGGTGCTGGACGACAATACACTCTATCTCAGGGCTTCTGAGTTCTTCTATCACCTTATTTCCATAATTCCAGCAGGTAGGCCGACAGGGCGTGTCCGACCATATCATGTGTATTTCAGAGCCGCCCTCTTCCTCAGGCGCAGGAAATGTGTATTTTACAAACTGGTTTTCTACCGGCTCGGCGGCTGAGCTCGTACCGTACCAGGAAATGGGGGGATTAAGCAGGATATCATGCATGAGGACCTTAGGGAAATGTTGTTTCTGGCTGACAACAGCGTGGGCGGCCAGCGACCGCAGTATCGGGTCAGCATGCGCAGCATCGCTATGCAGCCCGGCCATATTCAAACTTACGTTTTTCGGTTTGGTACTCCTGGGCATCACGGGTGCTACCCAATACGGATTGCACTGGTGAACCCCCGGTCCTCCGAGCCCCTGCATTGCCAGCAATACAACTTCAAGCCTGCCGGGCTCGTGTGAATACGGCCCCCTGATATAGGAACCTCCGTAACCATGGGCAATCGTCGTCGTCCTGGCGGCAAACTCCCGCGCCAGTGCTTTGATAGTCCATTCCGGGACGCCACACCTGGGTGAAGCCCACCCGGGGGTCCTGGCAATCCCGTCTTCCTTACCCGTAACGTAGGCTTCCACTTTTTCGAAGCCAACGGTATGGGTAGCGATGTATTCCTTATTATAGGTCCCTTCCTTTATCCAGGTATAGATTATCGCCAATTGCAGGGCGGCATCGGTATTGGGCAGCACCGGAATCCATTTGTCGGCATGAACGGCGGCTCCGTAGTTCAAATCAGGACAGATATATACCTGTGTAATGCCGGCATCTCGCCAGAAATAGCTTAGACGACTGGGAAACTGCCCGCAAAATCCCCATGCTGACGTTTCCGGGTCAAACCCCCAACACAGGATGAGGTCACTATTCTCGGAAACGTCCTTGATGACATTGGCTGCCGGCGCCATCATGCCCTGATATCCGGTTCCCCACACATGCATTGCCCCCCAGTACCATCCCTCCCAGCTATCCGCATTCCTGATCTGCTGTGTGTAGCCCCCCATCTTGCTAAGTAGAACCGATGCAGGACCGTGAGAAGGGTTTACTAACTTAGATTCACCGTGCCCTTCGGTCTGTGTAAGAATCGCCAGTGGTCCGTATTGTCCCTGAACCCTCTTTATCTCACTGGCGATAATATCGGTAGCCTCGTCCCAGGAGATTCTCCTATATTTACTTATCCCCCTGTTTTGAGGGTTTCTTTTACCATGGGGATTCCAATCAACCCTTTTTAGTGGATATTTAATCCTGTTGGGTGAGTAGGCTCTCTTTTTATACGCCAGGTTGAAAGGGGGAGGCAAAGATTTCATCAGCGGTTCCAGAGTGGCGCCGTTCCTCTCTATCTTCCAGGGGTTCATTTCCTCCCTGGTGTATTTCCAATCATAATGCAGTGGTCTAACCCTGACGATTCTGCCGTTCTTAACATCAACCACTCCTTCGGCGCCACCACCCATGATACCCATAAGGCTGAGTGTCCTGCAGAATGTTTCCTCTTTTCCTTCTGCAATAACCTTACTCTTTCCGTCTGACATGGAAATTATCCGCCTTTCCAAGGTTATATTAGAGACGTGCTTTATTATCTCCTTATGCAGTTCTGACCCGCCACTATAAAGAATACTACTTCTTAACTCACGGCTACAGCCAATATAGTCTCAGGAACTGTCGGCTGGTATCACAGATAGCTAGGCAGTCGTATCTGATTATATTCCTTATGCCACCGCTCAATCAAGACCTTAGGGGTGAATCGTCAGGGAGAACGAGACACTTTTTTCACGAATCAGGTGCTCTTTTATTTGACCTATTTTCGTCTTTACCTGTTAACCAGACAATAGCACAGTTAACCATTATTTTCATGGTTCTGCAATTCCATCTTATTAAGGACCACTAGATTTTACGGTATACTTTCTTGTCAAGTCACATTCCAAGCTATTGTAGCTGAGTTGAACAATCTGGACATATGTCGAGCAGATGATTTGAACTCCAGACCAATAAAGCGCCTGATATCATCGCCAGACGGCTGACCTGCCCCGATAATTTGGTTCAACCTTTAGGTTAGTGTTTTCACCATTGGACCTGCCCCCAGTTTGACAAAAGGGTGGAGCGTATCTAATACTATTTTTGGAGTGAGTTGAAAAATAACCAGCTTTTAAATAACAGTGTGATATTGTTAGAGCTTTTGACGAGTAGAGTAAGCAATGGTACCTGTGAACATTTGCTCGACAATGGCCGGTGATAACCACGCTGTTTCGATGTTCGCCCGACTCAGGCAATCAAGTTTGGCACTAAATCCGAACTGAAGTGCCTGATAAGCAAAACCGAGGTACTGCAACCGGAATATGAAACCAGGTGAGGGGATATTACATGAATATCCCCGGAAGCTCGTGGCTGGTACAATACGCTAACCGGTGGAGAAAGAGGTGGTTATCAGACCCACCTGCACCCTCAGTTCAAACGGCAAGAAGCTGACGACAGCCACGGAAGGCTTCGGCGACTTCTGGTCCGAAGGGCTGGTATAAGGCAGCTATTTATTGAAAATAGAGGCTAAAGGGTTCGCCACCAGGTCAATAGACAATATCAACACGGAAAAGGGTGTGAACTTAGGGAACCATACCACTGGTTGGTGTTGAAAGATATAATAATGGAAGACCAAGATAAGATGTAAGGAGGGATATTAATGTCTTCGCGAAAGGCAGAGGAGCGATTGCAAACCAAGCCGGCACAGTTTATTGAGGATGAAATCAGGGCGTTTGTGCGCACCAGTTCCTTAAACCGCATGCCTATTATGGATAATCCCGTTATCTATGATGAACCACTGGTGGGATTCGCTGATGGTGACGACCCCATCTTCACCGAATACAAGAATATTATTGCCCCCACCCACCTCACACCCCGCGAGGCACTGGCAAAGACTTACCATAAAAGCCCGGAAGATATGCCGGAGAACATATCCGTTATCAGTTGGATACTACCAGTTACGCGCCTGATCCGGGAATCTAACCACCGGAATACCGTAAATCCGTCCCGACTCTGGACAAGCGTTGAGTATTACGGGGAGTATATTTTTCTGGAGGCGATGTTGGAACATGTGGTAGAGTTTCTCACCGAGATGGGATACCTGGCAGCGGCACCATCCATAGAGCCCTACTTTAAAGACACGATGATGGAACTAAAGATAAATGGAGAAGAATGGGATATTGTAAAAATAAAAGAAAAAGGGGTCTCAAACTGGTCTGAAAAACATGTCGCTTATGCTGCCGGGCTCGGTACCCTTAGCTTTTCAGGTAATTTTATCTCCGAACGCGGCGTTGCCATCAACATTGGCAGCGTTGTTACCAGCTTGGTGCTTCCAGCCAGCCACAGGACAGCTGATAACCCATACGCAAACTGCCTATTCTATGCAAACGGTACATGTAAAGCCTGCGCCGCCCGCTGTCCCGCCGGAGCTATCGACGAGAGCGGCCATGACGACATAAAGTGCGCGAACCACTTTTTTGATATCCGCTATTTGGAAAAGAAGTATAATATAGGGCGTGCCGGGTGCGGAATGTGTATGACAAAGGTGCCCTGCGAGTTCTGCAACCCGGTGAAGAAATTGAACAAGAAAAGGGAGTAATGATATATAACCTCTTGTTCCCTGGGCTGTGAGCGATAAATGGCGAAGCCAGCTTGATTGTGGCAAGTTTTCAATTCCCCGGTTAAAACTGTGAGGTGATACCGAAGTACCTCGAGTGTGACTAAAACTGGCGGACTTATCAAGAAGGTAACACCCTCGTATAATTCCTTAAGGAATAATTCCTGGATACCTTCCGGTCATAAAGGGAGTGGCTAAAGAAACAATCTACGCTTGTTTGCTTACACCTTAACCCGGTATAGTATAATGAAGCGGCAAATATAATTTTACGGCTACTGGTCTTAGTCTTGGTATGTCCTTATTGAAAGTGTTTCCGGAAGGGCTGTTCCTTTCCTCCATACCCTGGGACCAGCTCCCCGGCATGATAGAAAATCTGCAGGATATGGAGTGGAATCTTGCCTTGGGGACTGGTAGTCGAGACGAAAATTGGCAAAGAATCTTGAAAGCACATGACGAGTTGGTGAAAGAAATGGAAGCCAAGTAAGATAGAGTAAAAACAGCAAGTAAATAAAGGAGGCTAATATGCAGTCAGCTACACAAGACTATTCCATATTTGACAAATTCAATTTCGAAAGGAAACCCGTCGGCATCAAGTACTTGCTTAAAAAGCCGGAGGGAATCAAGCAGCTGGATAAGAGTCTGGCTCTTTGTGAGCTGTTTGAAGAAGCGCAAACCAGGCCACCTTTTTACACGGCGCGGGAAAACGTAGGGTGTGGGGGGCCGCTACTGGGCATGGCGGACCTACCGCCATTTATGTATAGCGGGCAACTGGGACAAAAATTTTCGATGTTTAAGAACGATAGTGCCAACAGGAGAGTCTATGAGTATATTCCAAAACTGGCGAAGGATTCTGTTAATTATATCATTTTCTCTCAGGTGGATGAGCTACCGGTCGACCCGGATATATTATTTGTTACGGCTAACGCAACTCAAGCAGAGATTTTACTCAGAGCCAGCAGCTATTCCAATGGGAAAGTGTGGTCCACCAGGGGAACGACATGCTTGTCATGCGCCTGGTTATACGTCTATCCGTACTTAAGCGGTGAGTTGAATTACACGGTCACCGGTTTCGGCTACGGCATGAAAGCAAGGAAGGTTTTCCCATCAGGCCTGATTATTCTTTCTATCCCCTTTGACGTGCTTTCTAATATAATAGAAAATTTACAGGATATGGAGTGGGATCCCCGCTGGTTCCATATGGAAAGAGACGAATTTGTTAAGAATATTGAAATGCTAGAAGAGGAAATGGTGCAGTAATTTCCAACTGATTAGCATCAGAACATATGGTAGAAGGGTACCACTGGGTTCAAGAACCCGCTTAATGGTTTAATCAAATCATATATAAAAAAGCTGTAAGGAGGAAATTACCATGGCAGAATACAAGTATTTGTTCTCACCTATAAAGCTCGGGCCGGTTACCCTCAAAAACCGCATAGTATGCGCTGGTCATACCAATGGATTTCAGGACCCCGTCACTTTTTTGTCAAATGAAAGAACCAAGTGCTATTTCGAAGAAAGAGCCAGGGGGGGCGTCTCGTTGATAGTCCTGCCGATGTCCAGTGTCGATGAAAAATCCGATTACTACCCGCTTACTGCTTTTGCGCTCTGGACAGATGACGTAATTCCCGGTCTGAAGGAAATCACTGATGTTATTCATAAATATGATTGCAAGGTCTTTGGCGGGCCTGGCCATCCCGGGATGCTCAGTATGTGCGATGTGACAGTAGATGAGGTGCCCCGAGATGCATCGCAGCTTCCAGCGATGCATTATCCGCACCTGATATCCAAGCAGCTGTCTAAAGAAGAGATCATAGAGATCGAGGATAAATTTGCGGCGGCTTCGGTGAGACTGGTCAAAGCTGGAGTCGATGGGATAGAGATACTAATCGGTCATGGTAAGCTGCTCGGGAATTTCCTATCCAGAGTAACGAATAAAAGGACTGACGAGTATGGAGGCTCCCTGGAGAACAGGTGTCGGTTCACCCTGGAAGTAATTGACAAAATAAGGGAGGCAATTGGCAGGGATATTGCTCTGGGAGTAAGGCTGATAGCGTTTGAGCTGGAACCAGACGGTATTACTATCGATGATGCTGTCCAAGTTGCCAAAATGCTTGAGGCAACAGGTCAGCTAGATTACATGGGACAGGTTCTGAGCAATTTTGGGTCAGCCCACATTGAGAACTCTCCCTATTACGCAAATTTTGAGCCTGGATGGTCTGGGGAATATTCCAGGAAAATCAAGGCAGCTGTTAAGCTACCAGTTTCAACCGCCAGCAAGATTAACGACCCCGGACTCGCCGATAGAATGATTGCCGACGGTCAGTGTGACTATGTTTACCTGTGCCGATCATTAATAGCCGACCCCCATTTCGCCAAAAAGGCTATGGAGGGTAGAGACGAAGATATATGTCCCTGCATCAACTGTAACCAGGGTTGTATGGCGCGCGCGGCTAATCGCGCCAATACCAACGGCATTAGGTGCACTGTGAATCCGACGGCGGGCGAGGAGCTCAGGTGGGGCAGCTGGACAATGCAGAAGGCGGCGCAGAGGAAAAAGGTGCTGGTTCTGGGCGCCGGACCGGCGGGGCTCCAGTGTGCCATAACAGCATCTGAGAGAGGCCATGATGTAGTTGTCTATGATAGGGAAAATGAAACCGGGGGACAAATAAGGTTAATAAAGAAACTCCCAAGCCAAACTTATCCCCAAGTCTTCGTGGACTACCTCGACAGGCAGTTACAAAAACTCGGCGTGAAGATAAATCTGGGAGTTGAGCTAACTGCTAAGAATATTGACGAGGTGCTGGCTAAGGAAAACCCTGATGTCGCCGTAATTGCCACGGGCGCCAGGGCGGCCCGGGATGGCATCGCCGGGGCCAGCCACGCGCCTATCCCCGGGTGGGAAAGAGATAACGTTTACACCTATGAAGACGTCATATTGGGCACCGCCAAACTGGGGGGAAAGGTGCTTATACTTGATGACTTTAGTGACCGGGTAGCTCCCGGTGTCGCCGAGCTCATTGCCGAGCAGGGCAAAAAGGTGGAAATTATTACCGGCCGGAGTTCTATCACCGAGCCCAACCTGGGAGTTTGGTCAGATGCCGCCTTTATGCTGCCCAAGTTAGACGAGCTAGGTGTTAAGATAACACCCTATACCTGGGTCAAAGAAATAACGGAAAAGAGGGCTACTTGCTTCTACGGACCTTCGGGAAGAGAGTTTGATGTTGAGGCTGATAATATCATCATGGTGACGACAAAATACTCCAATACCGAGCTGTATGACCTGTTCAAGCGGAGAGGAGTTGAATGCCACCTGATAGGGGATGCCAGGGCTCCGAGGTGGATTTGGAACGCGACCCATGATGGTTATAAACTGGGCAGGGAATTATAGTCACCAACTTTCGTAAAAAAGCACACTGAAAAGTGTAATGCCGCCCTTTGTCCAGGGGTCACATAAGCTGTCTGAGAATAAAATGTTGCATGAGGTCTGGAGTTTATTAGAAATCGAAAATGGGCGCCTTAGGGATATGGCGTGTAAAATGGCCTTACGAGAGCCGAAGAACAGCCAGAATATTCAGCGTTGACGTGACCTGCCCCGATAATTTAGTTCAAACTTTAAGTTAGTATTTTTAATATAATAGCTTCTTAAGTAGCTGCAGTGGATTTCTAATCGGCTTTGGCTCAATATTAAGAATCGTTCTTTTTTCACTTAATGATTTTATGCCTTGTCCTCGGGCGTGTTTTTTACCGGACCTTTTTTAGTTTACGTCTAGCTTGACAATAACATTCATTCAACATAGACTGTAGTGACCATCTTACGATGGGGGGTAATTCCCCATGAAGTAACCAAATTACCAAATTCTGTACGATTCCACATAGGCAATACCCTTAGTTAGTCTTTAGGACAAAGGAGGTAATATAGCAAATCTAATTTAAAAATATCAATCTGACTTGTAATAACCGTTTCCAATATAGTACCAGGAGGTTAACATGGTCGAGGCTAATCATAAACAAGGATTTAGTCATAAGATGAAGATAGAGAAGAATGTGATGGTGCCCATGCGTGACGGAATACGTGTGGCGGTTGATATTTATCGCCCAGATACAGCCGACAAGATCCCGGCTCTGCTTGGCATGAGTCCTTACGGCAAAGCAATAGAAACACTACCATATCCTTTTCCACAGCCTGCGCCGGACTATACCAACGATTTTAAAACGGCATTGTGGGATGGCAATATTGAGGCAGGATCAACCAACGAAATTCTGGCTAGGGGTTATGCTCATATTATCGGGGACTTAAGAGGCTCAGGGCACTCGGAGGGAGAAGATACTGGCGATACAAAGCAGGAAGGTCAGGACTACCACGATGTTGTCGAGTGGCTTGCTAAACAGCCCTGGTGTGACGGCAACATCGGTGGTATAGGCATGTCTTACTTTGCTATGACTCAAGTTGCTGGAGCCTTGGAACAACCGCCTCATCTGAAAGCCATCGCTCCCTTTTTCTGGCACGAGAGAATGATCTCTACCAATGGCATTATCAATCCGAATCTTTTCTGGCTGTACGATGGTCGCGATGGCACCAGCGGATATGCTCCTAAAAACGTGGTTTCAAGACTGGTGAAGACTGTGCCTGAAGACGACCTGGAGAGGCTGGTACAAAATACCCTAGATAGGAACCCAGACCTACCCTATGATGCCCGCTTGTGGAAGTTACTGATCTATCCATATAAAAATCCCCTCTGTTTTGACCACTTGGTTCAACAGTTCAACCCAGAGTATTTTGGCAAATGGGTTAGACCAAACTATGGCGAGAAAATTAAGATACCAGTCTTGCTGGGTTCTTTTGGACCACACTCAGGATTTGGTCTGTATCAACAACTGAAGTCACCTAAAAAACTTGTCATGTGGTCACCACAAGAATACGAACCACGACCCTGGAGGACGGGTATTGATATTGTTCTTAGGTGGTATGATCACTGGTTAAGAGGCATCGACACTGGTATCATGGATGAACCTCCCATCAAACTCTTTCTCATGGGAGCCAACCAGTGGCGCTATGAAAACGAATGGCCACTTTCAAGAACCAAACGTACGGAATACTTCCTTCGCACTTGGGAACGATTATCGAAGGAACCTGAAGTAGAAAACAATTTCCCCGATTGCTATTTGCAGGAACCAATCTTTGTGTCAGCCAGGAGAGGGTCACTTAGGTATCTATCAGATCCTTTGCCCGAGGATCTGGAGGTCACAGGCACGGTCTTAATCTATTTGTATGCTGCCATAGACCAAGATGATACTAACTGGAGGGTACGTATTTTCGATGTTAATGAGAGCGGTGTCGAAACCACCTCCCCTCACTCGATAACCGAAGCTTGGCTCAGAGCTTCTTATCGGGGACTTGATAAAGAAGCGTCTACCCCTGATCGACCGGTCCTCAGCGGTAACCCGGAACCCGTGGTACCAGGTGAAATATATGAGTATGTCTTTACATTGCCGGAGATGTGCAATGTATTTAGAGCTGGGCACCGCATCAAATTAGACATCTCAAGTATGAGTTCTGGCAAAGACCCGGATGCCCATACGTCATCCTATGTTCTGTCCATCAGCAGGACGACGGTTCATAAAATATACCGTGATAGTGAACACAGGTCACGTGTTGTACTGCCCGTCATTCCTAAAAGTTAAAATAGTTAATGAAAGTAATGTAGGAAAGACGCACTACGAACGGATTCGAGGAGACAGAATGCCGGGTATCAGGTTTATCCGGCATTCTCATTTTTGTCGCAGATTATTGACATTGTTGTCCTTTCGCGTACCTGCGAAAGAGACTTTCCCTCACATTGTATGCATCTTAAGCTGTGGAGTTAAATCATAGAAAGCAATGTTACTAAGAATTCAACTTTTTCGTATTTCGTGCACACCAGAGTAGTGATCAGCGATATGAACAAGACTCTCGAACCTTTTTGGGTATTTTACAATAGGTTTATGTATTGTTGAAAGCTAAAATAGGGTGTATAATCCCTCTAGTCAAAAGGACTTGTTTATCGAGAAGTATGAAACAAGATCGATTATTAAGACTACTAAAAAGCCTACCTAGCAACTAAATCAATCTTTATAACCTTTAGAAGGATTAGTGGAATATATTATAACCTATGGAGGTCATTAATGAGATTAGAAGGTCAAATTGCATTAATTACCGGGGCTGGTAGCGGTATCGGTAAGGCTACAGCTATACTCTTCGCAAAAGAAGGTGCTGATATAGTTGCCACTAATCTCGAGTTGGCAGAAGCTGAGGAGACGGTAGAGGCTGTTAAAAAAATCGGTCGAAAGGCTACTGCGATAACTGCAGATATTTCGAAACCCGATGAAGCGTATTCTATGGTTGACAAAGCAATCAATGCGTTTGGGGGTATACATATATTAGTCAATAATGCCGGTGTAGGTGTGGTGCATGCACCTACATTTGAATTAAGGGACATGGAAGCCTGGGATAAAGTAATGGCTATTAATGTAAGAGCCACTTTCATTTGCAGTCAGCGAGTGGCGCACTGGATGACAACTCACAATGGTGGAAAGATCGTAAATGTAGCTTCTCAAACAGGCATAGCTGGTACTCCTAATATCAATGCTTACGGTCCGTCTAAGGCTGCCGTGATTAATATGACTCGCTCTTTAGCTGTTGAGTGGGCGAAGTACAAGATAAACGTAAATTGTGTAGCCCCTTCTTGGACTCGGACCAGTCGTCTTGAGAAAGCTCTTGAAAAAGGGATAACGACTTTGGCGGAAATTCAAAGGCGATGCCCTTTGGGACGTCCAGCAGAACCTGAAGAGATAGCAAAGGCTATACTTTTCTTAGCATCTGATGATGCTAACTTCATAACTGGAATAACATTGCCTGTAGATGGTGGATGGCTAGCATATGGATACCAGACAGTGTAAACATCAAATATCCTGCTTTAACCCGTAATAACCAAGGTTTTTATTGAGGTTCCAAAATACTTTATTGTCGAGCTTATATAGCCGACCAGCCATTGAAGTTTCGTCTTCTAGCCTGATTGGCGTCTTTCTACCAAATTATTGAAGAGCCTTTCCCATCAACTCCTGTCTGCGTCTCCTATATTCGATTACTGGGCCGTCAGCTTGAAAAAGTTGCTCGCCAATTTGCAGAGCCGATGTTTTGGGTTGTTGCGTAACCACGACTCTCCGATCCTGATGTGTGATAATCAAGTTATAGGGCATAGCTAAACGAGTCACCAATTTTCTCAGGACTGGCACCCTTATGAAGTTCTGATAGAAACGGAGGTAGAGTATGGTATTCTCCTGATCCACTGGAACAAAGGCAACCGTAATTCGTACCTTTTCACCGATGTAGTTCTGCCACAGGTTGGGGAAGATAAACTCCAGTTTGAAGTCTTTAACTGGATCCGGGGTAGGCATCTGCTCAGGTTTGAGAGGGGGAGTGCCGTCGTCAACCCGGTTATGAACAAAGACATAGAACATATCCCCATCCAACCATTGAAAGAGGGGCCCGTCTACTACGGTGCGATTTCCACGTCCAATGGTGTTGTAGTGGATAAAAGGAAGATGAGCTGCATCAAGCTGGTTTTCAATAACCCTGGAGTAATGAGCGTTCCAGTAATCATAAGTTTTACTATAGGATAAGCTGTCATCAATATCTGTAAAGTACCTTGGAGGCTGCAAGTTATCAGGTGGGTTTTCTCCCCACCATATCCAAATGAGGCTATGTGCTTCATGGGTGGGATAGCTCACGACTTGGAAGCGATCCGGGACAGGAGTGATTTTGCCATTGGCCGGTATGACGGTGACCTTTCCGGAGGAATCGTATTCAAGGCCATGGAAAGGGCATTGGATATGGTCCCCAATTACCTTGCCTTTGCTCAGTTGCACACCTCGGTGGACACATTTGTCCCGAAGACAGTTCACTTTCCCATTGTTACCTCGCCAGAAGACGAGTTTCTCTCCCATTCTAACAACACCCACTGGTTTGTCTCTAATCTGAGTGGAGTCCATAACCACATACCATTGCTTCGGAATCATATTGCCCTCCCACGACCCGGAACAAAGCCTAATCTCTATTCACTTCTATTACTTGTGTGTTAACACCTTATCACGAAGCTTTAAGGCGTTTCAAATCAGTAATAAATTACTCCAGGGCCACATTATGTTGATAATCTGTTCCGGTGTGTATCCCTTTTTAGCCTTTTATCCCCCCTTTTATGAGATTATAACTGGTATCGTTTTCGGGGGGGCACGTCAATAGAGGTTGTTGACCAGCACGGCGTACTTCTGGAGCAAGCCAAAGGATTAGACCTGAAAACGCTGACAGAATCCAGGAAATAATCAAGGCTATTGCTATAACAGCCCTGGCATAGATTTTTGGCTTTACGCTCATTTCTCTGACATGTTGCCTGCCTTAGATTGGATATGTGTTGCTTTATTATGCTGCTAAATACCGAATTAAGTGAAAGACAAGACACTACTACCAAGAAAGGATTACAATAGAGCTATCAGTAGAAAGGGATCACATGTCATTGAAAGATTTTCCCAGAAACCAAATCAGGAAATTGCTGACTAAAGAGAGCAATATGACATTGGAAAACAGGCTTCCCTCATACGAAAGCCTTGAAAGCAAGTTCCAAGATATCAGTGAATTTGGACTCTATCTTCATATCCCTTTCTGCGAACAAATATGTCCTTACTGCCCGTATAACAAGGAGATCTACCACCCTGAAGTAGCTAAGATGTATACGAGAGCGGTTAAAAAGGAAATCGACTTCTACTCTGGTCTGTTTGGTGATAAACCGGTGACTTCTTTTTATATCGGTGGCGGAACGCCAACCACAATGCTTCATAGCGGGCTGGGCAACATTTTAGAATATATCTTTAAGAATTTTAATATGCAATGTGAAATACACATGGAGAGTCATCCTAATGATTTGACTGCAGACAACCTTAATGCCATAAAAGCTCTTAACGTGGAAAATCTGAGTATGGGGGTTGAAGCCTTACAGGATAAATACTTGAGAATCCTTGAAAGACCATATAACGCCAGGGAAGTGAAAGTGGTAATTGAAAGAGCCGTCAATAAAGGATTCAAATGTTTCAACGTAGACTTCATTTTTGCTTTACCTGGTCAGACTTATGGCGAGTTGGAGCAGGCGGCTCGTGAGCTGGTTGAGATGTGTGTCGGCCAGGTTGCCGCCTATCCACTTTGGCGGTTTCCTTATACCAAAATGGGGGAGCCGGCAAAGCAGAGTAATTACAACATACAGAATATCTTTAGGAGAAGAAAAATGCTTCATATCCTCGAGGATATTTTCTATAGCAGAAAATACGCAAGAACATCAGTTTGGGCTTTTACCAAAGAAGGGGTCCCCAAATATTGTTCGGTGACAGTGCCCCTTTATATCGGTCTCGGTGCGAGCGGCGGCTCGTACTTGAGAGACGTTTTCTATCTCAATACCTTCAACGTCGCTGAATACATAAAGAGACTTGAAGATGGCAGGCTGCCCATTGCGTTATCATTGGATTTGTCAGAAAGCATGCAGATGGCTTGGTGGCTTTACTGGAGAGTCTATGAGACAAGGTTTAGGAGAAATGATTTCAGAAAAAGGTTTGAAAAGGATTTCAATGAAATATATGGGAAGTACATTAAGATATTTTCTATCTTGGGCCTAATAACGAGAGATGACGGAAATGAGATAACCCTTTCTGATAAAGGTACATTTTGGCTGCATGCACTTGAAGACCTATTTTCATTGGATTACATTAGCAAACTATGGGGAACTTCAAAGCAGGAACCGTGGCCGGAGAGAGTAGTCTTATGATCGTCATGAAGCAAATGATTTATGGCATTACATACATCATTAATCGTCAAATCTTTAAGAAGAAAACGCCCCTAATAGCTGGCTTAACCGTAACTAACAAATGTAATCTGCGATGCCGACACTGCAGGGTCACTGACCGTGAGGCTGAGGATTTAAGCTTTGAAGAAGCAATTACTATTCTTGATTCATTCTACAAAGAAGGAGGTCGTACGGTTTACCTTCAAGGCGGCGAACCATTTATCTGGCAAGATGGACAACATAATCTTGAAGATATTGTCGAATACGCTCACAAAAAAGGATTTCTCGCAGCTATTATTTATACAAACGGGACAATGCCAATAGTAACATCGGCCGATACTGTATTTATCAGTGTGGACGGACTTCAAAAGACTCATGATTACATACGTGGAAAAACCTTTGACAAAATAATGGAAAATATTAATGAATCGCAACATCCCTCTCTTTTCATAAATTTTACGATAAATAGTCATAACAAAGACGAAATTGAGAATTTTTGTGACTACATAGATAAAATACGACAGATACGTGGAATATTCTTTTATTTTCATACACCATATTATGGGTATGATGATCTCTATATAGAACCCGCTGAAAGAAATAGAATTCTAGGCAGATTATTAAGCTTAAAGAAAAAATATAAAATACTAAACTCGCAAGCAGGTTTAAAGTCAGCGTTAAATAATGATTGGAAACGTCCGTTAGATATCTGCCGTGTTTACGAAAAAGGAGAGGTGTTTGAATGTTGTAGGTATCTTGGAGACCCAGAATTGTGCCAGAACTGCGGATATTTAAGTTATGCTGAAGTAGATCAGACATTGAAATTGAAGCCATCATCTATTTTAAATGCATTGAAATATTTCTAGATTCAAATAAAAGGAGCACTCCTCCAGAAGACTATCTTTCCTTGGTACAGACAAATGATGAGTAAAACAAAGGTAGTTGTAATAAGATGTAATACATATGCGGATCTTCTCTTCAGCGGTAAACTTCCGGCAGGTGATACGTTTAATGTCTCGTATGAACTGCTTCGTTTGCTGGGTCCTGGCTTCAGCTTGCCAGAAATTATCGGTTATTTCCTGTGTCATGACTCGCTCCTTCTTCAGTCGTTACTTTACTTCTTCCGGAGAGCAGGAGCAAGACCCAAAGTGTCCTTTACTTTATGTCTTCAATGTGTCCTATTTTCCCTGACGATTTACAAGTAACCTCAGTCTCAGCAGGAAGCCAAAGCGCCTTCAGCACATGGGTCGCCATATCGGAATAGTTGGAGCCATCAACAACGAGAAAAATTTTCATATTTTACCTCTTTTCACAACTTTATGCAGGCCGCAATTATTCAGAGACTGGTTTACCAAGCTCAATATGCTTGGGGGTGTCGCTGTGACCGATAGACTGTTAGCGACCAAAGGTGAAGCTAACGCCTTTGCTACCCCCCGACTCTCTCGGCTTAGGCAGATGAGGAATCAGCCAGGCAAGAAAGGATTCTTCACTCCTTGTCTGCATGAAGATTCTACCTTGCCCCGTATAGGTGCATACTAACGCTTCACCACTGAAAAGTGTAGACTTCAGCCCTCCAACTCGCTTGACCTTGTAGTTAACGCTTTCATCGAAGGCTACCATATGCCCGTTATCTATCGTGTAGGACTCCCCTGATTTCAAATTAATTTCGTGGATGGCACCGTAGCTGGAAAGGAAAAGTTCGCCTGTGCCCTGTACCTTGAGTAGAAAAAGGCCTTCCTTGGCGAAGAAACCTTTAGCTCCAGCCCATTTTGTGTCCACTGAGATATTCGGTGACGAAGCTATATAGGATGAAGATTGGACAAAAATAGTCTCACCGTTCAGCCGAAGATAAACCATATCTCCCGGGAGAGGCGGAGCAAAGGTAATTTCTCCCGGAGTATTGGCCTTGAATGTGTTCAAGAAGAAGCTCTCACCACCTAAAAGGCTGCGCTTTAGCCCAGCAAGAAGACCACCCTTCACCTCGGTTTGTATGGTTATTCCCTCAGACATGGAGACCATGGCTCCAGCCTCTGCTGTAATGGCTTCTCCGGCATTCAGCTTTACTTTTGCTAAAGAGTATGATGGTTGATATAATATCTCAGATTCCATTGGTCGCTACCTCCCTAATGCAGTATTATTCAAGAAGTTTATATCCATTACGGAATCAACATACTATCCAAATATTATTCCAACTCCTGGAGCATCAGCAATTCTCACAACAGATTTTCTCCGGTTTTACTGGCGTTATTTAGGGTGTAAGTGTATTTAGCGTCTTATACCATAATCATTTCCTTGGTATTTTAGGGTATGGTAGGGGAGTAATCTCTATCGAGGATATTTTGCTTTTCAGGGTAGGGAGTAGTGCCGTTAAGTCTTCTTTGCTAAAGACAAGAGATTCATCTGGAGATGCGACGTTGTCGATTAGAATGCAGAGACGATTTCCAGCAACTACCAATTGGGCAGACTGCACCGGGGTCTCTTGCGCCACAATCGCGGTCGAAAAATCCCCCTCCTTTTGAACGGAAATCCCCTGCGTTGGAAGTATATTCAGATGCTCATCGAACTCTTTTTCAGTATCGAAATACCACATGAAGACACTGAGGCGAACCTGATTATCTCCTTCCGTGATCTTATTAACCATACGTACAATCGCCCACATCGCCGGGGAATTGCTGTCCAGGCCGACATTTCCGCGGCCCATATAAGCTTCTTCTTTTTCATATTTCGTATAGTCGTTCATGTCGGGAATTCGGGCTTCGATTGTAGCCCAGGGGAGTATATATTCAAGGTCAGGTAAATTGTGGACCAGCTTATATTTGGCACCAGTAGTAGTTGTAGTAGTAGAAGTCTTGCCGCATGCCGTAACTCCTGTAACCAGAAGAACCGCTGCTAACACCAGGATAAATACTTTCGCCAGCAATCCTGTTGTTCTTTTCACAGTCATGCCTCCATTTTACTGAATTTGTGTACTGATTTACTTTGGGTAATCTTACGTATCCTTTACGACTATATTATAGCGGGCGGTAACCTGAAAACCCGCTACCTCCGGTAGCCATCACATTCTATACTGCAAATCTCTTTCATTCTGCAAATTTGCCAGTAAATGATAGCCTGACATCTTTGTCTCTTGTGCTGTTAGAAAGGAGGGTATAAGAGTAAACACCATAGCTTCGAAGCCTTTCTAACAAAGGGTCAAGATTTCCTGACGGTAAACCTGCGATATATACTACACTACAGCTTGGCCATGCTTCTCCCTCAGAAAGCTGGGTATTTTTGTAAAATTCTGCAAAATGAACATTCAGTTGTGTATCTTCTGAAGCCTTTTCGTCTCTTCCTATCTCGTAAATCTCCTGTATTAAACCACTTGACTTCAAGTCGTCGATATTATGTTCTTGTATTTGTATTGAAGTAGGAAGTAGCACCACTGCATTATTAGACTTGACGACCAGATTGTACTCTATCCCATCACACTTTACCTCGCTTAAAGTATTTTGCTGGCTTTGTGGTTCATTCAGTTTCCTTTCCGGTATCCCGGGTGGCAGGGGAGTAATTTCCAGCGAGGAAATATTGCTTTTAATGGTTGGAAGCAGTTCCATCAGCTTTTCTTTGCCAAAGAAGAGCAGTTTATCTGAAGACGCAATATCCATGAGTTGTATGTAGAAATGATTCCCGGCAATGTAAAGGTGAACAGCCTGCGTCGGGGATTCACTTTCCATAACCGCGGTTATAAAATCCCCATCCTCTTGAAAAGGAATGCCATCCATCTGCCTTGGCTCCACATACTCATCAAGCTCTTCATCAGTCTCGAAATACCACATCAATACGCCGAAAGCTTGAGCGCTGTCTCCCGTCGATGCTGTCTGGACGACCCGGAAGCTTGCCCATGCTGCCAGGGAATCCTCTGCCAATGAGAAGGGCTCTCCGGGAGCAAATTCCGAGGTTTCACCTCGGCAGACAAAAGCCTCCATTTTTTCAAAGGTGCCTATTTCAGGACACCGGGATACGATTGCATCCCAGCTGAGGATGTACTCGGCATCGGCGGCGGTATGAGTCAGCTTATATGTGGCACTGGTGGTTGTCGTAGAAGAAGGTTTACCACAGGCGACGATTCCGACAACCATCACAGCTATTACTAAAACCAGTATAATTGCCCTTTTAACCAACCCGTCTATTCTTTCCATAGCCATACTTCCCCCCTTACTTCTCTATTGTCACAACCCAGCTTATCGGTGAGTTGAATAATACCTTAATCCCAGCATTTATCGGCGGTGTATACCTTTCCTCCAGATGTTGTCCTTTGATAATAGTTACTGTCTCGGAATGCAGGTAGTAAATCCTAGGGCTAAAGCTTTCCCTCTACTCTATTCGCAAGTTCTACCAAACCACTCAAATTAACGATCGGGGATTCCCCAACTGCCATAGCCGTATGGAGTTGCACCAACTTATCCCCTTTTAGGAAGACAACAATGCTACCTATACCCTCCGAGTTGAGCTGTAATGAGTCATCGCCTATTGGCTTTTGCATGCTCTCCAGTTCTGAATCAGTCTTTGCCTTTTGGAAATGCTGCTCTGCCGAAGAACTAGAATCGAAGTCTATTGCTGTCAGTGTTATACCTTTCATCCCGTCTAACGTTTGAAAGCTCAAGCCGTAAGCGCTATCCATGCAACAACTTGTTGCGGGTCCGTTGATTCCGCCATCTCTTTGTAGTTATAAAATCGCGTATTAAGCTCTACTTGCGACACTAACACCCGTTGAACATCCTGTACTGTGAGAAGACTCCTAAACTCCTCCTCAGTAAGGCTATTCTGGCTCGGTCTATTTTCTTGTTTCTGACTTGCACAGCCAGCCACAAGGACAGCCGATAAAAGCAAAACCAATATAATTGCCCTCTTAATCAAACTGTCTTCTTGATGTTCCCCCATATTGCCTAACTTTTCGCCTGTGGTCATTCTCCTTTTGAGGATTTGGTCTTCATGCTTACCATGTAGCCGAGGCCGAAAAGAAAGAGAGCCCCAATAACAGCTATGGTAATTATGGCCCAGGTCGGCATGCCGCTACTGGCAACATAAAATATCCCTGTACTTGCCCAGTTGCCCTCATTTGAGGCGCCATCTATAGCCCTTACTCTCCAGTAGTGGGGTTTTTCGCCAGTACCCAGTCTCAGGCTTTCCTGTTCGGTTACTGAGTATTCTGTTTTAGTCAGTCCCGTCTTCTCAAGAATGGTGGAAGTAGCTGAGAAGTCGGGGCTGGTGGCAACCTGGATAGTATAGGTTACGGGAAGACTATCATCAGTAACATTCTGCCAGTAAAAACGTATCGGTGATGCTACTTTTGCCTGTGTTTGCGGTAATAGTAGTGACGGTATCGGCGGTGGGGTTGACTCCACAGTAAAAGTGAGCTCCGAGACGCTAGTCCCATCGCTGGCCGTTACCATGTGCGCCCCGTATTTACTACTCGGTACCGAGAAGCTGGCGGCAAAGAGTCCGTTGCCATCAGCTGGCGTGGCAGCTACTATGCTGTCATCATACTTGATGGCTATCATGCTACTGCCTCTAAACCCGGTGCCGCTAATCATGATACCCTGGCCAACGTGGACGCTGGTGGCACTGGCGCTTATTGATGGCGGAGGT
>CAZPQB010000010.1:0-29242 GCA_964588605.1 uncultured Dehalococcoidaceae bacterium
TTACTCTTCAGCATAATTCTCATTAGATTTCCCCCTGAACGTTTTATTCAGCCTGTGGCTAATATATCCTCAAGCTCTGAAGCCTGCTGTTTGTTGATTCTTCCCTTGTCGAGGGCGATGGGAACGGTCTGCCTGCCGAGTTCCTGGTAAGGAGAGAGCAGGGCCGGGGCCTTTTGACTTAAGGCTTCGAGGTGCTTCCTGATAGTGCCGGTATCGCCGCGCGCTATGGGGCCGGTGAGGCATTGAGGTATGCCTATCGATTCGATATTGTGGAGTGTGCCGCGTATCAGCGGCAGTAACGCCCTGGTCGCCTGGTCGGGAGGAATGGAAAATGTCTGCCACAGGTCGGTAGCGAGCTTGACCAGCGTTACCATATAGTTGCAGGCAAACACAGCCGCGGCATGGTAGGCCACCTTGTCACCCGCTTTCAGTTCAATCCACTGTCCGCCTAAGGTGACCGCCATATCTTTGAGAGTGGTCAGCAGCGGTTCCTCAGCTTCGATAGCGAATGTTGAGCCGGGGATATTCTCTACGGCCTGTTCAATACCGGCGAAGGTCTGCAAGGGATGGAAACCTCCCACCATGGCGCCAGCTTTTCGGGCCGGTTCCAGAACATCGGTGGAATCGGCGCCGCTGCAATGGACGACGCTCTGGCCGCGGCGCCATTTTACCTGCTTGGCGACTTCGGCGATGGCATCGTCCGGGGTGGTGATGAAGACAAGCTCGGCGGCATCGGCTACTTCCTGATTGCTGTCCAGTAAGTGCAGGTTGCTGACTACCTTGGACAAATTCCTAGTTGAAGAGCGGCTCCGTCTGCTGGCGCCCACAAACCGGTAGCCCTTGCTATTTAACAGTATAGCCAGGGCAGTACCCACGGTTCCGGCACCGATAAATCCTATTTTGGGCATTATACCTCTCAAATAAAAACCCCCTCAGACACAACTGAGAGGGCATAACTAACCTGACTGTACCTATTGCCGTCTCGGTCGAATCTGATCCAAGCGACTCAATTTGTTAAGGTTTTACGCTCTAAACTCACCGCCATACTGGTCGATGGTTAATATAATTCTACCTTATATTCATTATCTTGTCAATACAAGAGGCAATACAATAAAATCACATCTCCATTTTAAGACCAGTTATTCCGCTACGATAATTATCGCCGAACACTTTAAATTGTTCAAGCTACGAGCTAAGTGTTATAATTGACTCATAACAACCAGCGAGAAGAGGCACGGAATAGAGATAATACCATCAGTAGACCTGAGAGATGGGCGGTGCGTACGCCTGTACCAGGGCAACTATAACCAGGAGACTGTGTTTTCCGAAGACCCGCTGGACACTGCCCTTAAATGGCAGTCCATGGGAGCGCCACGCATCCACATCGTTGACCTGGATGGCGCTGCTTCCGGGGAAATGCGTAATCTGGATATTATAAAGGAGATTGCCGGCGCCATGCTAATTCCCACCCAGCTGGGCGGCGGTATCCGCGACCTTGAAACGATTGAAAAGCTGCTGAAAGTCGGCATAGACAGTGTGATTCTTGGTACGGCAGCGGTGGAAGACCCCAGGCTGGTTATTGACGCGTGCCGCCAGTTCCGCGATTCTATAATTATCGGTATTGATGCCCGTGAAGGTTACGCGGCTACCCGTGGCTGGCTCAAGGATACCGAGATAAAATCCATAGACCTGGCTCTGACTATGAAGAAGCTCGGTGCCAGGCGCTTTATCTATACCGATATCAGCCGTGACGGCACACTGACCGAGCCGAATTTTACGGCGATTGCCGAGATGATTGATACTATCAAGCTTCCTGTTATTGCTGCCGGGGGCATTTCATCGCTAAGTCACCTGAAAATGTTGCATAAACTTGGCGCCGATGGGGCTATCGTGGGCAAGGCCTTATACACGGGAGATATTGACCTGAAGCAGGCCATGGAGAATATTAGCCAGATTTAAGGGGGAAAATTGGCTGAGAAAAGTCTTAAGCTGACGGGCGGACTGAAGTTCAATGAAGCCGGACTCATTCCGGCCATCGTTCAGGATACTGACACGAAAGAAGTGCTCATGCTGGGCTACATGAATGAGGAAGCCCTGCGCCGGACATTAACCAGCGGTGAGGCCTGGTTCTACAGCCGGAGTCGGCAGGAACTATGGCACAAAGGGGAAACTTCGGGTAACCGTATCATGGTAAGCTCGGTATGGCTCGACTGCGACAGCGATACCGTTCTGGTCATAGCGCATCCGACCGGCCCCGTATGCCATACGGGCAACCGGACCTGTTTTTTTCAGGAGCTAATCGAGCCTAGTACGGGAAAAAGCCCTCAAGAGGATGCTTGAACCGCCTCCTCAGCGTCTATTTCCACCGCTCTGTTCAATGCCGATATGGCCACTTCCAGCTGTCTATCGTCGGGCTCCCCGGTTGTCAGGGCTTGCAGAAGGAGTCCGGGCGCCAGAAGTAGCTTCACAAACCGGTTATTCGTATGCCTGGAACCGAAATAGATTACTTCGTAGCCGAGTGCCATAATCACCGGGATAAGGACAATACGGGATATAATCATCAGCCAGAGGATTTCACGTCCCACAAAAGCAAAGACAATTATGGCGATTATCAGTACTGTGAACAGGAAACTGGTGCCGCAGCGTACGTGGGCCGTGCTGTATCTTCTGACGGCTTCCACCTCCATCGGCACACCCGCCTCGTAGGCATTCACCGTTTTATGTTCGGCCCCGTGATATGTGAATACCCGCTTGATATCGGGCAGGAGTCCTATTATCTTGAGATAGGCGACGAAGATAATCAGACGTATCACACCCTCAATAACATGGAATACGACAGTGTTAGGGATATACTCGTTTACCAGCTTGGTGAGAAAGAGCGGAGCGAGAAAAAAGAGGGCGACCACCAGAACCGCCGCCGAGGCTATCATGGCCCAGATTGCCGTTGCAGGAATCTCCTCCTCTTCTTCTTCCACGGCGATATTGGCCGAATAGAGCAGGCTCTTAATGCCCAGTACCATGGCTTCAATTAGAATAACAATACCCCGTATCAGGGGCATACGTCTCATCCGGCCTGTAGAAATAGACGGCACCGGCCTGGCATCAACGGCGATATCGCCGCCGGGACGCCGAACCGCGGTGACTACCGCCTTGCGTCCGCGTATCATTACCCCTTCGATAACCGCCTGGCCGCCGTAGTTATGTTTCTTCTCGTCCGTCATTCAAATAAACAAAAAGGAGCGGTTTGTATATCCCGCTCCTGCCTTCCCGATAATGTAAAGCCTAGTCCTGTAGCTTATAGCGCTTCTTAAACCGCTCCACACGTCCGGTGGTGTCCAGCATCCGCCTTTCACCGGTGAAAAAGGGGTGGCACTGGCTGCATACTTCAACTTTCAGCTGCTTCTTGGTAGAACCCGTCGTAAACACGTTGCCGCAGGAGCAGACGACCTCGGCGTCGGTATAATATTTCGGGTGTATCTTCTCTTTCATTATATCTAACCAGCGTAGACGCTGACCTTTCTGCGTTTATTCGTGGCTGGCTCGTATTTGACGATGCCGTTAATAAGTGCATAGAGCGTATGGTCTTTACCTATGCCTACGTTGCTGCCGGGGTGAATGCGAGTGCCTCGCTGGCGTACCAGGATAGTCCCGGCGTTAACGCTCTGCCCGGCAAATCTCTTGACACCGAGCCGCTGTCCCTGGCTATCTCGGCCGTTCCGGCTGGTGCCGCCTCCCTTTTTATGTGCCATCTGCTGTTACCTCTTTTTTCTTGCGACGGGTCCTCTTTACCGGCTTGGCTTCCTCCATCCCCGGTGCCATTATCTTATCAATGCTCAGCCTGGTATAAAGCTGGCGGTGTCCGTTCTTACGGCGATAGCGTACCTTGGGCTTGTATTTAAAGACGATAACCTTATCACCTTTGCCACTATGCTGCGCCGTTGCCAGCACCTTGGCTCCCTCGATAAACGGTTTCCCTACGGTCACATTATCGCCATCGGCAATGAGCAGCACCCTGTCCAGTTCTACAGTACCGCCATCGGCCACGCCCAGACGTTCCACATCTATGGTCTGGCCTCCGTTTACTTTATACTGCTTGCCGCCTGTTTCGATAATAGCGTAAATTTCAAGCCTCCAAAGAATATATTGTACCAGTTTTATAGCTGAGAGTCAAACGGCAGTCTTGAAATCATGAGATTAAGCCCATGGTATATCATACTTATAGCCGTGCTTGCAGCTTTTCCCATTCTACTGTCACTCTTGCTTTCAGCTCGTTAATACTGCAATCGGTATCGATTACCACGTCCGCATGTTTGATTCGCTCCTCAGCGGACATCTGAGCACGGATTCGTGCCTTTGATTCATTTTCCGAATATCCTTTTCTTCCGGCAAGCCTCTGCAGCACGGCGGACTCCGGAGCGACGACGACCCATATCTCATCGACCGTCGAACCCCTCCCCGATTCTATCAGAGCCGCCGCCTCCATCACGACCACGCTGACTCCGCGGCGGCGGTATTCCTCGAGTTTAGCCTTCAGCATATTGTCTATTATCGGATGTGTTATACGATTCAGGCGCATTAAGTCTTCATGATTACTAAAGACCCGTTTAGCAAGTTTAGCACGGTCGATTTCACCGCCGACAGTCAGGATATCATTGCCGAACTCGCTGATAACCCTCTCCCAGGCTTCACTCCCTGGCTCGAGGGCCTCATGTCCCACCTTGTCAACGTCTATGACAACGGCGCCCAGTTCCGCCAGAAACTGGACCACGGTGCTCTTACCGCTGCCGATACCGCCGGTGAGTCCGATAATTTTCATTCGATGCTATGCCTGATAGCCAAAAATTCCCAAAAAGGCGCTATTTATTATATTATATATGATAGTAGCCGTATTACAAGTAAACAATGAGAGAAACAGACATACGATTCCCCTGTGGCGACCTGTTACTTGGGGGGATTTATTTTTACTGGCTGGCACTTCTGGCAGAAGCGGCAGAGGCGTTCCTGATCCGTAATACTCAACGAAAGGGAGTCTATTAGATATGCTGGTACTGGCGCATACCGGAATTACGCTTGGCGCGGCCACGCTCCTGGCCGGCGCTGTACAGTACCGGCATGAACCTAAGATAAGCAGGATATCATGGTTTGCGTCGCTGTCAAGGTATATAGACATCAGGATTCTGCTTATCGGCTCGCTTCTGCCGGATATTATCGATAAACCGGTAGGGCAGTATTTCTTCCGGGAAACGTTCAGCTACGGCAGGATATACGCACATACGCTTCTTTTCCTCGTTATTATTACGGCGGTCGGTTTTTACCTTTATAGAAGTTACAAAAAAGTCTGGCTGCTTACCCTTGCCTTCGGCACCTTCATACACCTTATTCTCGATGAAATGTGGCTCACCCCGAGCACTTTATTCTGGCCTTTTCTGGGCTTTGCTTTTGACCGAGCCGACTTAACAGACTGGTTGTCATCGATATGGCAGAGCATATTCAGATATCCGGAAGTTTTCATACCGGAACTGGTGGGGCTGTCGATACTACTCTGGTTTGGTATAACAGTAATCGTCAGAAGAAGGGTTGGTGTATTTATCAGATACGGGAAAAGCTACTGAGTTTTATAGCTATTCCTCCCGCGTGCCAATCTCAATAGATAACTCCATTTCACTCGAGAATCGTATAATTCTAAGTGTGGCTATATCGCCTGGAGTTGTATATTCTCCGAGATAAGATGTAATTTCAGCCGAATCCCTGACCGGTATATCATTGATAGAAATGATAATATCATTAACTTCAATACCGGCCGCCTCGGCCGGGCTGCCGCTAATGACTCCCCCCACGAGTACCCCGTTGGCTGTCTCCAGACCGTTTTGACGGGCAAACTGTGGCGTGAGGTCGGCGATGTTAACTCCAATCCAGGGGTACTCAAAGAAGCCCTGCTCGAGTATCGCCTCGGCAACTCTCTTTGCCTTGTTAGAGGAAACCGCGTAGTAAATACCATCGCCCTCGGTGGGGTATATTCTGGCTACCACGATACCGATGATATAACCGTCGGCATTGGCTAAAGGACAACCTGAATTACCGGCATTGACCGCGGCATCAAACTGGAGCAGGTTGGTTACCCAGCGACTCTGCATGTCGTATTGTATCTCGGCGTACCGGTTAGTCTGGCTTATGATTCCCGTCGTCAATGTATCGCGCAGGTCAAGCGGACTGCCGACAGCCACTACCGGCTCCCCGATTCTCACCTGGCTGGAGTCCGCCAGCAAGAGCGGCTCTATACCCGGGTTTTTATCAAGTTTCAGCACGGCAATATCACTGAACTTACACTGGCCGACTATCGTGGCAGAAGATATCACACCATCATGCAGTATAACGTATATCGGATAGAGCCCATCCACAACATGTTGGGCTGTAATAACATGTCCTTCAGTATCGAGGATAAACCCTGAGCCAACCGTACTCTGTCCGTTACTTATCCTGACCGTGACCCGGCTGACCTTCTCGTAGATTTCACCGGCATCCATTACACTACCGGAGATTGCATTTACGGTATCGGCGAGGCGGCTATCCAGAATATCAACCTCGGATGCGACTCCGGCGATTTCATCCTCTATATCGGCAATCCGTTTTTCTATTGTCCCTATCTCTGCCTGAACGGCGTCAACCTCTGCCTGGGTTGCTCCTATCTGCCCTTCCAGAGTTCCGAACTTCCCCAGAGTCTCCGTGCGCAGCCTGGAGAGCTCATCACTTATGTTGTCGACTCTGGCGGCTTGTTCTATCTCATAGGCCGTTAAACGTTCACCTAAATCATAAATCTGCTGGTTGAGAGTATAAGAGTAATAACCGATAAGCCCCGTAAAAATCACCAACAGTACCAGTATCCCAATAATTAACTTATTAACCATTTTATTCAGCTCCTGACTTCTTAAAAAAAGCTCCGGTTATCCAGATGCTGATATCTGAACTTACTAAAGGCGCCCGCAGGCGAGAGCCTTATGCTTCTTGATAAAAACTGTGCCCTTTAAAAGCTTGGTCCGTAAGTATGGGTAATCAGTGTCTAAATCGCCTTACCGCTGGGTCTCCGCCAGCCTTTTCTTTACCTCGGTAAGCTGCTGGAGGTGCGATTTTTCCTCGGCTATTATGTTGTTTATTATGGATAGAGTACGCCGCGGCATGATATCCCTCATTTCATAGTAAAACAATATCGAGTCCTTTTCAGCGCTTATCGCCAGTTCTATAGCTTTAATATCGCTGTCTGCCTGCGAGGCCATTTCGCTGGTAATTATGTCGTCGGTAAAAACGGCGTCATCAATAAGCGACTGAAGGTAACCGGTATATTCTCCCGTTGAGGACTCGGAAGGCGGCTCTATTTCAGTATTGCCAAGCATATCCTTAAATATCCTGATATGCTCCCGCTCCATATCCACGAGACCTGCGAAGATATCCCTGGCTATTTCGTTTTCGGTTGACTTGGCCATGATGTCGTAGAAGGTAATCCCCCTCCTCTCAATGCCAATGGCTATATTTATGAGCTCGCTGCTCGAGAAGACAATAGACATAACTCAGCACCTCCCTGCCGGCTTTTCTTCAGGGGTAATAAGACTGATTATCTATATCTCTACCAGTATGGCGTCACCTTTAATCGCTGTCTGATATGTCTTGAGAGGTCTGGGCGATTTCAGTGCTTTCCCTACTGCTGAAAAAAGACCAGAGCCCTTCATCCAGCGGACCACTTTTCCATCTGTCAGGTCAAACTGAGAGGCATGTCTTGGACACGTAACAATCGTTCCTTCAAGTTTACCCCCGGACAGGTCACCTCCCATGTGGGGACAGCGATTACTTACAGCGTAGTATTTATCTCCGGCTCTTACCAGCAGTATTTCCTGTCCCTGTACCTGGAGCTTTTTCATAGTTCCGTCCTGGAATTCGCTGGTCTTGCCAGCCTCTATTAAATTTGCCATTCCGGTCCCCCTTTATGGAAGGTTGCCAGAAGCGTTTCTTGGAGACTCGCCTTCCTCTTCCTCTAGCAGGTCTTTGAAAACATCGACGTGATAAATTTCGTTGTCCCTGATACGCAGGAGCAGCTTCTTCAGGCCTTCGTCTTTGACCTCTTTGGCGGCACGGTCGTAGGCTTCGGCTACTTCCTTTTCGATTTTTATATCAGCCTTGAGCATGTCCGCTGTATGAGTCGACTGGTCGGTTTTGGTATGCTCAATTCTCGGCGTACCGCCGCCGTCCACCAGCTCTTCAGCGAGCCATCCCAGATGCTGCATTTCATTGATAGCCTGGTCTTCAAGCTGTTTCTTGGCTTCCTGGTTCCCGGTCATGTAGGAATGGAACAGGTACTGGAGAATAACCGTGTACTCGTGTTCGATACCCCAGTCAAGTGTCTTGGTGACACTATCCTTACGCTCTCCTCGGTGGTCTTTTGCATCCTCTTTCTTTGACTTTTCCACGAAGTGCTCGAAATCACCATGGTGGGACTCTTCATCGGCCAGGATGCGCTTCAACAGCCGCTTTACTTTGGGGTCATCAACCATCTTGATATGCTCTTTATAGTGGCTGATGGCATCTTCTTCGAGCAGTACGTCATTGGCCATGAAGTCGGGAATGGTCTTACCTCCCATGCGCATTGAGCCTCTTTTCAGACTTGGCTGGCCGCCCAGTTCAACGATTAACTCGGCCAGCCAGTCCAGGTGCCTCATTTCATCCCTGGAAATGGCTTCAATCTCACAGGACATCTCGCCTTCTCCCATAGCGTAGGCATGGTTCAGATACTGAATAATGGCGCCATGCTCATCCTGCAGGTCGGCATTCAGCAGTTCAATAATTTTCTCTTTTTCCATTGATCACCCTCCTCATTATTTTTAAAGCTAAAGGCTTTCTTGGTCGTATATAATATCCATTTCCAGTGCAGAATTATGTGTATTATTACTATAACGAGCAGCGCTACCGCTGTCCAGTCATGGAGATTAATCCAGGTATTTCTTGACCATAAAAATAGTGTATCGGCAGACTCAATGCCCCGGCCACCCCTGTACCCCCCGCCAGGCATGGCCAGCCACAGGAGGAATCCGGTAACGGCCTGAAAGAGCGCCAGCAGAAACAGAACAATAAACAAGAGATAGTTCTGTACCCATTTTCTCATGGTATTCTTCTTATTATTTCGGCTATCTGTTCCTGTTCCGGGCTCTCTATCATAATCACCAACTCTAATCCTCCACTTTTTTGAACTCGCTCTTGGCGGCACCGCAGACCGGACATACCCAGTCATCCGGTATTTTCTCGAAAGGCGTACCGGGCTCTATACCTCCGTCGGGGTCACCCAGTGCCGGATCGTAGATGTAGCCACAGACAGTGCATTCATATTTGTCCATCCCTATGTATGGCCTCCTTTCTCTTTTCCGATATAGCTGGGGGCGGTCTTGGGGGTAGTGCCTCGCTTAACCTGGTGATAATATTCGTAGGTCATGCATTTTTCTTCGGTAAGGATTTCCGCAGCCGTAACCCTGCCGATAAATACCGTATGTGTTCCCACGTCCACTTCCTGCATGACTTCAACTTCCAGGTAAGCGTTAGCGTTATCCAGGAATATGGGGGCGTTTGTTTCACCTGTCTTGTAATTCATTCCCTTCGATTTATCGGTGTCTTTCCCTGATTTGAACCCGAAGTTCCCGATAAAAGGGAGAGGTGTCGCCTCGCAGAGGATAGAAACAGTAAAAACCCGGCTGGCCTTGATAAACTCATGTGTCAGATTGGTTTTATTGATGCTTACGGCAACCGTGGGCGGTTCCGAGGTTATCTGAAATACCGTATTGGCGACCTGCCCGTTGAGCCTGTCGCCTTTTCTGGAGCCTATGATATACAGGCCATAGCTGAGCTTGTGCAGAGCATTAAGGTCCATTTCCCTTACCTCCCGCTACATAACCTCTTTTTCGCTGGCCTCCACCGCCCGTTTGAGTTCTTCGCCCAGCAGTGGCGGTAATCCCTCAATATCAACACTGAGGAAGCCCCTCACTATAGCCGCCGTAGCCTCATCCCGCGTCAGGCCCCTGGCCATCAGGTATTCCACTTCCTCTTCAGCGATTTTACCGACGGCGGCTTCGTGGGACAGGTCAACACCGGCAAGGGTACCCTTCAGCTCGGGTATAGCGTGAATATTACCTTTTTCACCCAGAATCAAACCTCGGCACTCAAGGTGCCCCTTTACCTCGGGGGCATTGCCTTCTATATAACCTCGGGCGACAATATTGCCCCCCGTAGTGATAGCACGGGAGATAATCTCTGTCCTGGAGCCTTTGCCATCGAGGATTACCCGCGTACCCACATCCAGCGATGAACCCTCGCCTGTGACCAGTATGCTGTTGAACCTGGCGGTAGCGTTATCACCCACGCATCTAACGAGCGGGTTCATCTGCAGTGAGCGCACCGGCTTCATGAGAACGTAGTTGCTCATAAAAAGGCCATCCTGTTCAATAATAGCGGTGGTGCGGGGTCGTACCGCTATTTCCGGATTCCAACTGTGTATCATGGTAAACGTAACCTTGGCCCCCTTCTTGATATAGAACTCGGAAACACCGAGGTGCAGTCCGGGGTCTTCGGCAGAAGCAGTGGTACAGCCGGTAATAATATGCAGTTCCGAGTCTTCTTCGGCAATGATGATATTATGCACGTTTTGCACCAACTGCTCTTTGGCCAGATAAAGGCAGGACTGGACAGGATAGTCAGTTTTCCGGCCGGGCAGAGACCTGATAAAATAACCGTTATTCTGATTCAACTCTATGTTAGCTGTGTACTTATCCGTGTCCACGGGTACTGCTTTCCACCAGTAGTCCTCCAGCCAGTCATATTTCTCAAGCGCCTGGCTAACCGCCATCACTTCCACACCATCCTGACTCATGGAGAAATGAACCGGCGTGTTATCTATCTGTATATAGGTACCCGACCTCTGGCTGGTGTCATCCAGCATAACTCCGGCACCAAGCATCTGCTTCTTTACCCTGGGCGGGAGCTGAGCCAAGTTTGCCTGGTAGGGGTGCTCTTCGTCCGACCTTACATACTTGCTTAAGTCAATATCCTCGCCCAGAGCCGCGCTTTTGCTAGCCGCCGCCTTAGCCTTGTCCTTGTAATCCTTGGACATGTCTGCTTTACTCATGTAACGGCAACCTCCCGAGGTAGCATTTTATACATTCGTCGTAGCCCTTCTCCCTTATGGTCGCCAGCATCTCGTGAGGGTCTCCGACACAGCCTATAGTGCCGTCGCACATGACGTAGCCGGTACGGGCATTGACATAGTCAAGGATATGGCCGGTATGGGTTATGATAAGCCCCATGCACTTCCGGTACTGTATCGGGCAGTTCTTCTCCAGGAGTTCATTCATAAGTTCACCAATCAGGGCTATATTCACTAGGTCGACGCCCGATTCCGGTTCATCCATGAGGGTTAGCTCCGGTTTCTGGGCGAGAAGCTGCATTAATTCCGAGCGCTTTATCTCGCCTCCCGAAAAGCCATAGTTGATATCCCTCTCCAGAAATTCACCCAGGTCGGCTTTATCCGCCAGCTTTACGATGGCGTCATCGTCCTCATGCCCTTTGAGGCAGGCGGCTACCATGTCGCGGGTCTTGACGCCGCGTACCACCGGAGGCCGCTGGAAGGACATGCCGATACCCATACGGGCCCTCTCATCGACAGTCAGACCGGTTATATCTTTCCCTTTGAAGCTGATGCTTCCCTTGGTAACCTTATACTTGGGAAATCCCATGATAGCCATGAGCAAGGTGCTTTTACCGGCGCCGTTGGGACCGAAGAGGACGTGCGTCTCGCCGCTCTTTATGGTCATATTAACGTCATGTATGATTTCCTTGTCTTCTACGGCTACGGAGAGGTCTTTAATCTTCAGCATGTTTCGCACCTCCATACCCCTGCAATTTAATTATAGTATTTCCTTACCCTTAACCACCATCAAGCGAGGGGTGTTCTTTCTGCACAAACCACGCCGCTGGATTCTTGAGGAATTCATAGTAATCAAGTAGGACACGGTGATGCTCCTCTTCCTGTACGGCTAGAGACTCATATAGCTGCTTTTCGGCATCATAGGTAGCTTTTTGACTCTGACTTTTGTAGAAATCATAGGTCTCATTCTCCATGGACATCGCTGTCTCTACGGCATCAAGCTCGTCAGGCATGGCTTTAGTACCGGTATCCATCTTGTCGAGAGCTTTAGCGAATATCGTTCTCAGGCCTCTGCCACCATCCGGATGGAATTCTTTATCAGGCCATTTTTTCTCGACACTGATAGCCCTATAAATATCCTCAAAAACCTTGCGGTGCTCATCCTCCTCAGCCGCCAGCGATTTCAGTAGCTTCTTGCCGAGTTCGTTTTTACTTGCCTGGCTGGCCTTCAGGTAAAACTCTTTACCGTCGATTTCCATCTGGATGGCTTTCTGCAGCGCCCCCAGTGTTTTGTCCTGCTCTGTAGCCATAACCTGCTTCCTCCTCTTCATTTGATGCGTAGTGTTTTGCTTACCTGATTTGCGCTGTGTAAGGGGATAATAAACTTATATTAACGTTTTGTCAATAATTTTTAAACGAGCATTTTGCTATGAATTTTACCGTGATATCTTCATGCTGTAAGTGATAAAAGTCACATCAGCGCCATTTCCACTCCGATGATACCGCGATTAACATCACTCCTCTATCTCAGTGTGAGATATATCACATATAGAGTAATCGCGGTTCATTAAAATATTTAATGAATATCGGGAGGAGGTCTTATTATGAAGATGGTCCGTGGATTATCGATCCTCTTTATTGTTCTGGGTGTTGTCGCCATTGCGATTGGCGGCGTATTTATTAGCCAGGGGTTTGCCAAGAATAAACTGATTGTAGACAGGATGGAGGTCGAGAAGGTTTCTTTAGCCCTGGACCCCAACAATCCGGATGTTTATACCAAGGTAGAAGACATCAATGCCGCGCAGGAAGCCTCTGATGTCATCGCTGAACACCGTCGGGGTATAGCACCATCATATCAGGAACTTCTGGCCGGCGGCCGTTATGACCCGACCAACCCCGAACATTTAATGTATGCCTAGGCAATGAACCTTGAGAACTACCTGTATCTCGCTGTGGCTGCCTTTGGCCTGGTTCAGGTGGCCATGGCTAGCGGGGCCGCTATGGTTGTCATAGGTATTGCTTTAGGTGGCACGGGGCTGGCCATTTACAGGCTGAGTCGTCAGTAGTATTAGGGACAGTTTACATAATACCATAATTAGTAATAGCCAATCGACCTCCTCTAGGTATTTCGGGAGCAATAAATGGGGAGGTCTGGTTCGCTGAATAGCGTTATGATATACTTGTGTTGATAAAGAATGGGATTTAAATCCGTCACCGGTTGACAGCAAAAGGGAGGCCGGGCTACATGGATGAGACACTGGTTTTAATTAACGAACTTATTAACGAGCATAAGATAATCAGGAAAAAGACGCAATCCCTGGAACAGGTAGCTAATGATGCTATATTGCTGGAAAAGCTGGAAGAAGCCAAAGAAACCTTTGTGCCGGGCAGGTTTGACCAGAAGCAGAGCTTGCAGAAACTTCAGGAGTTACTAAATTCAATCGCCATATGGCTAGATGAACACTTCAATCGTGAAGAGACGGCGCTCCTGATTGCTGTGGAAAAACATGGTGAGAGAAAGCTTGTCACGGCTCTGAATTCACTGCTCCTTGAGCATGCCGACCTCAGAAACCGGCTGGTCCATGCCAGAGAACATGTTGCTGAATTAATAAGCGGTGGACTGGCCAGTCACCAGTGGGCTGCCAGCGCCAGTGATATGCGAGTCCATCTCAGACACACAAAAAAGCTGCTTGAAGCGCATGCGGCCACCGAAAATGAACTTTTCGTAGAACTTCGCCGACATTTAAAAAAGAAAAAGGATAGAGAGGAACCAGCATAATGACACATAAGGTAAGTCTTTCGGTCAATAATTTGCCCATAAATCTGGACCATTTCGTATGCTCATATATCGAACACATCGTTAGCGGTGTTGTGGCCAGCCTAAAAGACACAGGAGAAATGGAAAGCCTTGAGCTTGCTATTGATAATGAGGGACAGGTACAGATTAAGCTAAATAACACGGACATACCATTGAAGTATTTCCCTGTTGAGATTATCAGGAGCACCATTCTGGGTATGGTTTCACCGCTGAAAGGAGTTGACGAGGCGGTAGACACGCTGGAGATAACCGTAGGCCAGTAATCAATAGCCTCTGGACATTCCCACAGATGTCTGGCACAGCTTTACCTCACCCCAGACGCCTATGTTTTCGTCTATAATAATTATCAACCCGGTCAGACCACTGATACTTTTGCCGAATTCAATGGCATCGCTGAAATCACCAGCATGGCTGATTCTATTGCCGATAGCCGTCGCCGCCGCGTCCGCCAGGGTAGCTGAGGGCGAAAGGACGACAACGGCGTCGGCCTTACCGTAACTCAGGGAATGCCCCACCGTTCCCGATGAAGTGCAAATCCCCAGGGGTGTATCCTGGGCATTGATATCCAGCCCAATCTTACCGGTCAATGGCGAATTGCCGGCGAATATGCCCACTATCCTCTTGCTAAGGCTCTTAAGATAAATGTCACCGCCGTTTTCCACGATTATCTCCGGCGAGAAGGACAGCAGTTCCCGCCCAACGTTCTCAGCTATAGACCCGGCCACCGAAGCCATGGGGCCGACACCGACACTGCTGGATGCCTGTATCATTGCCTGTACAATTTGTGGAGCGTCTGACGGCATCGGAACAGGCTCAAGTGAAGTCAGGAAGGCAGGGCTTTGCTCAATATACTTCTCTATCTGGCTTCGGTATTTCAACACCAGCCTCTGAGCTTTCCTCTGGAGGTTGGAGGTGGCGCGGATATATAAATCAGTCTCCCTGACTGTTACATTAAAGGGAATTAGGTCTTTGCCTTCAATCCAGTGCCGGTAGGTCCTTGGTTCCATGTATTAAAAATGCACTTCCATCGCCCTCGGCGGGCAGGCCGAGATACAGAGTCCACAGGCGATGCATTTCTTATTATCGAAAAGCACTTTTCTCGTCTTCGGGTCGACCCGGAAAGCGCCGGTAGGGCAAACGGTCACGCAGGCACCGCAATGGGTGCACCTCTCCTCGTTACGCGTAACGTCCTGGCTGAGTGACTGTATTTTTACGCCGGCTTTAACCAGGAAATTAATGCCTTTGTCGTACTCCTTCTGGTCTCCCTTCAGCTCCAGTACCAGCAGCCCTTCTTCTTCGGGGGTGATCGAAGCCTTCAGGATGTTAAACTCAAGGTCATAGTCTTTGACCAGGCGGTATATTATCGGGCGTTCCACCAGACGCCTCGGGAAACGCAGGACGATTCTCTTTGAAACTGCCATTTAACTTATTTCTCCTACTAATACTCTATAGGGCGTTCCTCAAGCGACTTAATGGTTACACCAGATTCCACGCCCGGTAGAGGCTCTACTGGCTCGGTGAGCGTAAATTTGCCCGACTTTATCCAGTCCTTAAGTATGGTAGCGATTTCTACCGCTCTCGGGTAGCTGGACAGGGAAGCGGTAGGCACTTCTTTCCCCTTGACCTTTATCTTGCCGCTCTTGAGTTCGGCATAACTGACCTCGCCCAGTATATCCGGTTTAAGATTGGGGAAAGTATCCGAATAATCGATAACCGACGCCAGGATATCCGCGTCGGTTACGGTGGTATATTCGAGGATTTCCTCGCTCAGTATGGGAATCGGCACACCAACCCCAACAGTCAGACTGCACCCGTAACCGAGCACGCTTGTTCCTATCAGCCAGCGCGGGCTCATCTGCTTCAGGTCGCCTATGGTAGCTAACGTGGCTGCCCCCATCTTTGGTACGCCTTTATCGGTACGCGGCACGTCAGGATTGTGCTGGGTACCCTGCCAGGCGATAAAACCGGTGCCGCCTCCCAGGAATATTCGCGTACCGATGCCGATTGTTTTGTAATACGGGTCGTTGAACAACGGCGAAAGCTGCCCAGCTGAAGAGTAGTTGGCGTTACCAAGCCGGGGCTTTAAAATGCCCATATAGGTGTAGAGCGTCTTTTCTGAAAGGTTCACGGCCACGTTATAGTTCTGGTAGGCATTCCTGATGTTGAACAGCGTCGCCTGGTTCATGTCCTTGATATTAATCCAGGTTTCGAGTCGTTTTCGTGGATAGCAATCGGTACCGTAGGCCGTCGCGACCAGCCTTATGTCCTTGCCGGCTACCAGTTCCTCGATTACGTGACCGCCGCCGTAATTAAACTCGCCGGGATGAACCCTGTTTCTCGGGTCGTCATCAGGCAGGGCGTTGGCGCCGAGGAAGAGATCTACGGCACCCAGGCCAGTATAGACCAGAACATCATTAAAGTAGACTCTACCCCCACCCAGCTTGATGCGCGGCTTGGAGTGCCCGATGTTGAAGTAGGCGCCGGAAGAGCACATCGTACCGAAGGTGCCGGTAGTGACCACGTCTACCTCCTGGGCAGCTTTCTTCACGCCTTTTTCCTTAACCACTTCAATTATCTCTTCGGCGGTGAATACTACGGCTTTGCCTTCTTTTATTTTCTCGTTAATTTCCGCAATCGTTTTTGGCATATCTTTAACCTTAGTCGGTTACGAAACAACAGCCCTAGTTATTTCTTTTCTTTAAAGCTTTTAAAGACATCGAGCAGCTTTTTACTATAGGGAATCTCTTGGTAGGCAATATCACAGGGGAACATTGCACATTTCAGACAATAATCCACCTTGTTCTTAGCAGCACACTCAAGCATCGGGCAGGTCAGTCCTCCTAACATTTGCCTCAGTTGTTCCAATCTTTCCGGAACCCTCGGGTCGGTTCCGGGCATACAGCCGCCGCATTCTTCTAGGAACCCACAGACTTCACAAGCTATACCACATGCTGCTGGCACTATACATACCTCCTTTAAATGTTATCCACTTCGCAACCGCCCAGGTATGATGTTACTATTAAAGGTCACGCTTGTCAATTTGACTTTTCCTCAAGTTGAAGCACCTACCTGCATAAGCTATAATCAGAAGTGAAGCCCTGTCACTATCAGGAGGCGGTTTTGCTCAGGACTAATTACTGTGGTGATTTAAGGAAGGAACACGTTGGCCGCAAGGTGACGCTGGCTGGCTGGGTTAACCGCCGGCGTGACCATGGCGGGCTTATCTTTATCGACCTACGGGACAGGGAAGGCGTCGTTCAGACGGTGTTCAATCCGGGAATATCCTCGGAGAGCCTGCACATAGCGGAAGAAATGCGTAACGAGTATGTGGTCAGCATTAGCGGGGAGGTGTCGTTGCGGCCGGCGGGTACGGAGAACCCCAAACTGCCCACCGGCGACGTTGAGGTTATCGCCAAAGAGGCACGGATACTCAATACATCCAGGACGCCTCCCTTTTACGTTAACGAAGAGGTTGAAGTGGATGAAAGCCTCCGCCTTAAGTATCGCTATCTTGACCTGCGCCGACCCAGGATGAAAGAAAACCTGCTCCTGCGCCACCAGGTCGTCAAATTTATGCGTGATTTTCTTGACGCCAGGGGATTTATTGAGATTGAAACACCGATTCTCATAAAGAGCACGCCGGAGGGAGCCAGGGATTACCTGGTGCCGAGCCGACTTCACCCGGGCGAGTTTTACGCATTGCCGCAGTCGCCGCAACAGCTCAAGCAGATGCTGATGGTAGCCGGAGTCGACCGGTACTATCAGATTGCCCGCTGTTTCCGTGACGAAGATACGCGTTCTGACCGGCAGCCGGAGCATACCCAGCTTGATATCGAAATGAGCTTCGTCGAGGAAGAGGATATCTTCATATTGCTCGAAGAAATGCTGACATCACTGGTAAAAACGTTAAAGCCGGATATGCGCATGATTACACCGTTTCCCCGCCTGACCTATGCCGAAGCCATGAATCGTTATGGTTCGGATAAACCGGATTTGCGCTTTGATATGCAGATTAAAGACCTTTCGGATATCATAGCCGATTCCGAATTTGAGGTCTTTAGAACGGCCATTGTCGGTGGCGGGAGGGTCAGAGGTATAAGCGTTCCGGGCTGCGCCGGATATTCACGCCGCCAGCTTGACGAGCTTAACCGGCTGGCACAGGAGATGGGGGCGGGGGGGCTGGTAACAATCGCTTTAGGTGGCTCGATGGGCAGCCTGGATAAATTAAACGGCGACATGATTAAATCGGCAGCCGCCAAATTTCTGACTCTAGACCAGATTAAGGAAATAGCGAAATCCCTGAACGCTGGCATTGGAGACCTCCTGATGATAGTCGCCGGCGACAACATGCTGGTCAACACGGTGCTCGGTGAGCTACGTCGTGAAATGGGGCGCCGCCTCAAGCTAGATGAACCCGATTTATACGCGTTCGCCTTTATAAATAACTTTCCGCTCTTTGAAAGGAACAGCGATACAGGACGGATTGAAGCGATGCATCACATGTTCACCATGCCCAGGGACGAGGATATACCGCTCCTTGATACCGCCCCTGAGGAGGTAAGGGCCAAGAGTTATGATATTGTCTGCAACGGGCGCGAGTTATGCAGTGGCAGCATCAGGATTCATATCAGTGATTTGCAGAGAAAAATTTTCGGAATTCTGGGTTATAATGATGAAGCAATCAAGGAACGTTTCGGGCATTTACTGGAAGCCTTTGAATACGGCGCACCACCCCATGGAGGTATTGCGCCGGGCATCGACCGCATTGTCATGCTGCTGGCCGGCGAGGAAAACATCAGGGATGTTATTGCCTTCCCCAAGAACCAGAGCGCAGCCGATTTAACCTTCAATGCGCCTTCGCCGGTTACGGAAGAGCAGCTTGCCGAACTACATATTTGTTTGCGTGAAGAGTAGCCTATCGGGAGGAATTGTGAAAGTAACCAGGGAAAAGACTGAAAACAGCCAGGCATTTTTAACCGTTGAAATCGAGCCGGCCGAAATGGAAGAGTCCATGGAGGACTCCTATCGGCGTCTATCGAAAAAAACCAATATCCCCGGCTTTCGCAGGGGAAAAGCCCCGCGCTCTGTAGTGGAGAATTATCTGGGAAAGGCCAATCTGCTTGAAGAGGCCCTGAAATATCTGGTGCCTCAGGCCTATGAGCAGGCCGTCAAGGAGCAGGAAATAGAGCCGTTTGCCCAGCCGGAAATTGAGATAACCCAGGCCGATCCCGTGATATTCAAGGCGGTGGTGCCTCTGCCGCCTACCGTTGAACTCGGCGATTACCACAGCATTCGGCTGACGCCGGACCCGGTGGAGATAACCGATGAAAAAATCAGCGCCGTGCTGGAAGAACTCCGCCACCAGCATGCTACCTGGGAACCTGTCGACAGGCCGCTGGACTATAACGACCTCGCGGTTATTGATATCAACAGTGAAGTAGAGGAAAAACCCTTTATTAAGAGACTTGGGGCCCAGTACCAGGTACTCCGCGATTCAGTTTCGCCGGCACCGGGATTCGCTGAACAGATAATCGGCATGCAGAAAGAGGAGGAGAAGGAGTTCAAGCTGAGCTTACCTGAGGACTTCCCCAATGGCGAGATGGCCGGCAAGGAAGCTTCTTTTAAAGTAAAATTATCTGAAATCAAAGAGGAAAAACTACCTGAGCTTGATGACCAGTTTGCGGGGCAGGTTTCCCCTGATTTTAATACGGTCGAGTTGCTCCGTGAAGAGACCTCGAGGAGGCTTCAACAGTCAGCCGAGGAGAGGAACCGGATGGACTTCGAGGAGCTGGTAATCAATACCGTCGTGGAACAGGCTCAGGTGGACTACCCCCCGATTCTGGTGGAGATGGAAATAAACCGCATTCTCAACGAGCAGAACCGGCAGTTGCAGATGACCGGACGGGGCATGGATGATTATTTGCAGAGCATCAATAAGACCGCCGAGCAATTACGGGAGGAACTGCGGCCGGTAGCCTCGAAAAACGTGGCCGCCTCTCTGGTAATCGGCAGTGTAGCCGAGGCGGAGAAGACAGAGGTCAGCGACTCCGAAATAGAGAGCCAGATTGAGGGCATGACTGCGAATGCCGGGGACGATAAAAAAGATGAGCTCCGGAAATTGCTGGATACCCCGCAGACACGCGATTCTATCAGGCAGTCGCTTATGACGCGAAAGACGATAGAAAGGCTGGCAGAAATAGCCAGAAATACCGATAAACCCAAAACAGAGAAAAAGGAGGAAGAGAAATGAACGATTATCCTATGAATGTTATTCCTATGGTTATTGAGACTGGTGCAAGAGGGGAGCGGGCCTTCGACATATACTCACTCCTGCTCAGAGAACGTATCATTATGCTGGGAACACCGATAAACGACCAGGTGGGCAACGTCATCATTGCCCAGCTTCTCTACCTTGAGCGCGAGGACCCGGACAAGGATATCAGCCTCTATATCCATTCACCGGGCGGCATTATCAGCGCCGGCCTGGCAATCTACGATACGATACAGCTTATCCGTCCCGACGTTTCTACCATCTGTGTCGGGCTGGCGGCCAGTATGGGTACCGTGCTCCTCTGTTCCGGAGCCAAAGGCAAGCGCTATGCCCTGCCCAACGCAACCATCCACATGCACCAGGCGATGGGTGGTGCTCAGGGGCAGGCGGCCGATATCGTTATTGCGGCGCGTGAGATTGCCCGGCAACAGGATATCATCAAGGACATCATCGTCAAGCACACCGGGCAGCCGCTGGACAAGGTAACCCATGATACCGACCGTGACTTCTATCTAAACCCTGAGCAGGCTGTGGAATACGGCATTATTGACGAGGTCCTGAATAAACCCGCCGGGGCGAAGGAAGAAAAGGAGAAGAAAGAAAAGAAATAGGCGAGGGCTTTCCAGCTAATTGAAGCTAACCAGACAGCACGTCTTTTACCTTTTCGTCAATTTCAGCCGTCAGGTCGTAGCCTTTTATCAGACTGCCGCCGGCATCAGCCACCTTCTTATCTGCCGTTACTTTAACCTTCCCCTGGCTGAAGGCCCTGATGGTGGCTATTATCAAAGGAATTTCCCGGGTGTACCCGTGCCGCCGGATGGCCTTAAACAGGGGATTTTCCTCCCCCTGCTCCTTCTTAACTTCATCGAGGGAATGCCCTTTTATTTCATCCCAGTATATATCAAACGGCTTGCCTCTGATAGAGTATGTACAGTATGTGGCCGTCGGGCCTTCATCCAGTTCCGGTATAGCCACGTGCATCTTTACCCCGGAAGCCTGAGCCCCGGTCTCTATCAGTTTCCAGATTACCTCTTTCCAGGTGCCGGCAGGTCCATCAGGTGCCGCCGGGTGGAGGTTGATGATATCATACTTCTGGCACATCTCCGGCCCGGTAATCAGCATAAAGCCGGCCAGCACGCAGAGGTCAGGTGAGTAACCTTCCAGACGTTTCATAACCTCTCTGTCATAGTCGAGTCGCCACTGCGGCAGTGGCGCTGAAGGGTCGGGATTGGGCATGTCCCGCACCGCCTTATACATCTGGTAAGAGAAGTTGACAACAGGGATGCCATAGTCCTCCACTATATCCAGATACCCATCGGTGGCTTCTGTCTCGCCGCGTTCTCGACTGCAAAACACGAATTCTATTTCCGCATCAAGCTCGCCTGACCTGATGCTCTCCTGTACGGCTCTAAGCAGTCCCTTGGAGCCTTCACCCCTGCCCGTGGAAAACCAGCCGATTTTATATATACTCACCTTTACCTCCTGTTGAGGAACTGATTCTTCAGCTTGGCCCAGGTGCTGTACAGCCGTACTGCCGGACTTGACCTGTGCCCGTAAATCTTGCCTTGGGCCAGAGCCTGGAGAAATTCGTCTTTACCGTTAAATTCGGGCATTTCTATGTAGGCACTACCGATTTCATGCAGTGTATGGGCATCACTTCCCGCGCCTTGGGCAATACCGTGCTTCTCGGTGAATGCCCGAGCTTTCAGCGAACTGGCTGACGAGGGGCTTCTGGCATTAAATACTTCCATAACGTCAATCTGCCCGGCAATCTCCTCTGTTATCCTCCCGTTCAATGAGGAGCCCCTGATTATCTCAAAAGGATGTGGTATATTGACAAGTCCGTCCTGGCTTCTGATGCGCCTTATGGTCTCTTCAACTGACAGGCCGCTGGGGATTGTCTCCTTCAGAAACATGCCCATAATCTCACCATGGTGCGTCAATATCTCCTCAGCTACAATTACGTAAAATGGCGCCATTGCCTGCATTTTCAAGCCTCCCTCGGCAGTACCGTGGTCAGCGATAGCGATGCAGTTTATCCCCAGTTCCTGACAGCGGGTTATAATTTTCTCCAGGGGCGTATCGCAGTCCACGGAGTATTCTGAATGTATATGAAGGTCAGCCTTTAGCAATTCAGTGTAACTTAGCCACTCCTTTCCAGATAGGTGCCGGTACGCGTGTCCACCTTGATAACATCACCTTCGCTGATAAACAGGGGGACCTGTATGGTCAGTCCGGTCTCCAGCTTGGCGGGTTTGGTGCCCGCCGTCGCGGTGTCTCCCTTGAACCCCGGTTCGGTGTCGGTCACCTCCAGTTCCACCGTAATCGGCAGGGCTATACCCACTATTTGCCCCTTGTAGCTGGATACCTCTACAGAATTGCCTTCCTTAAGGTAGCTGAGGGCATCGCCAAGCTGGCTGGCATTCAGGGGCGTTTGTTCATAACTCTCCTCGTCCATGAAGTAATAAAGTTCACCATCATTATAGAGATACTGCATCTGCCGCGAATCAAGACGCGCCCGGACCAGCCTTTCGTCCGACTGAAACGAACGCTCGATAGTATGGCCGGCGTTAATATCGCGCAGCTTGACCTTGGCCAGGGCTGTCCGCTTCATCTTGACATGTTGGTAATCAACAACCTGATAAAGTTTGCCATCAAACTCAATGATAACTCCTCTTCTCAATTCGGTGGCATTAATCATATCTCGCCTTTCTAGCTCCTGAGATGGCTACAGCTTTACCGTTTTTCATCATCACCGTGTCCTCAATCCTTACGCCTCCCCACCCCGTTAGATAGATTCCGGGTTCGACCGTAAATACCATGCCGTCGGTTAGCGGTTCATTCGAGTTCGGGCCGAGGCGGGGCAACTCATGAGGCGCCAGCCCGACGCCGTGTCCCAGTGCGTGCCCGAAGGCTTCGCTGTAGCCTGCCTTTTTAATAACTGTTCTGGCCGCAAGGTCAGCCTGATGCCCCGTCGTCCCCTCTTTAATTATAGCCATTGCGGCTTGCTGTGCGTCAAGTACGGTATGATAAACTTTTTTAAAGGTGCTGTCAGGAGTGCCGATACAGATGGTACGGCTCAGGTCGCTGGCATAGCCCTCGTATTTAGCTCCCATATCTATCATTACCGGCTCGCCTGAGCTTATAGTACGGTCGGATGGCCTGGCGTGGGGCAGCGCCGCGTTCGGGCCGGAGGCGACGATAATCTCAAAGGGTAGGCTCTGGCTGCCGTTTTCGCGCAGGCTTTTCTCTATTTCCCAGGCCACCTGTTTTTCCGTCATGCCCGCTTGAATGTTACCTTCAACAGATTCGTAAGCGGCATCGGCTATGGCTACAGCTTTCTCAATAAGCTTGATTTCACCGGCGTTTTTTACGGCACGCAGCGCCTCCACCATCCCGTTCACGGGAACCAGCTTTATGGGAATATTCTTCTTGTTCAATGCATCCCTGAACTGATGATGCGCGGTATAGGTAATATCCCCGGCTTCAAACCCCAGCCTATTTATAGGCAAATCCCTGACCATGCCGGGGAACCAGTCAGCGATACTGTTTGTTATCCGCAAGATTTCATAATCAGGAGCCTGAGTCACGGCCTGCTCGGTATAGCGAAAGTCAGTTGCCAGTATTGCCTTCTCTGATGTAATAAGCAGAAATCCTGCCGAGCCGTCAAATCCGGAAAGATAGCGTCGGTTCTCCGACTGTGAGATGAAGATGGCGTCAATCTTGTTTTCGGCCAGCTTTCCGCGTAATTTTTGCAGGCGGTTATTCGCGGTCATCGCTTTCTTTCCGCGACATAGGATGGGCCGAGAGGTAAATTTTGCGTGCCCGACTCTGCGTTACATGGGTATATATCTGTGTGGAAGACAGGTCGGCATGCCCCAGGAGTTCCTGTACCACTTTAAGGTCAGCCCCGCCGTCAAGGAGGTGCGTGGCAAAGGTGTGACGTAGCATATGAGGGTGTACTTTTTTATCTATAGCCATGGCATATTTTTCCAGTAGCTTCTGTACTCTTCTTGCCGGCAGGCGCCCGCCATAGCGGTTGACGAACAGGGCGTTGTTCTTTTTGCCACTGAGGAGTTCATGCCTCCCCTGGCTCATATAGGCGCTCAGCGCCCGGGCTGCCGGAGTCCCTATCAGCACCACCCTTTCTTTGGCGCCCTTACCCCAGACGCGGATTTCGTTGGTCGCCAGGTTGACCTGCTCCATGTTCATATTCACCAGCTCGCTTATGCGCATGCCGGACGCATAGAGCAGTTCAAGCAGGGCGCGGTCGCGCTGTCCCTGCGGTTTGGACAGGTCAGGCGATTCCACCAGGCGTTTGGCCTCTTCCACGGTAAGAAACGAGGGCAGGCGCCGGTCAAGCCTGGGTGAAGCGGTAGTGGTCGCCGGACTTACCGCCACCAGCTCTTCCCTCATCAAAAAGCGGTAGAAGGAACGTATCGCCGAAAGCCGGAGGGCGATGCTCGACTTTGCCTTGCCCTGTTCCATCAGGTGCGACAGGTAGCTGCGTAGCGTCTGCTTATTGGCGTCCTTAAGTGACTCTATTCCCCTGTCCCTGACGAATTCAAAGAATTCCATCAAGGCGTCGGTGTAATTGCGGACGGTATAAGGCGAATAGTTGCGTTCCGCCTGTAGGTAGTCGATATATTTATTAAAGACTTCCTGCATGGGTCTAACTCTGAGGCAGTTTCCCCTTATACTCACAACTGGTGCACTTGGCCTGCCGGCCCCGGAACTGCGTTAGCAGTCCGCCGCACTGGGGACAGGGCTGGGGGATGGGCTTGAGATACGTGGTAAAATCACAGTCCGGGTAGCCGCTGCAGCCGTAGAAGACTTTCTTCTTCTTACTTACCCTCTGCACGATTTCTTTGCCGCATCTGGGGCAGTTGACCCCTGTTTTAACCTGATATGATTGAGTGTATTTACAATCGGGGTAACCGCTGCAGGCGACAAACTTGCCAAAGCGCCCCGTCTTTATCACCAGGGGCTTCCCACACCTGGGACAGGCATCACCTGTTTTTTCATCCTCCAGTTTGACCCTTTCCGCCGTCAGGACAGCTTTTTGCAGGTCTTTATCAAATGGCGTATAGAAATCCTGTACCACACTGGGCCAGTCGCGCTCCTTATTAGCGATATCATCAAGTTCGTTTTCCATGCTGGCGGTAAACTTGATGTTGATAATGTCGGGGAAGTACTGGATGAGTAAATCGTTAACAGCAATACCCAGCTCGGTCGGCTGAAAAACCCCCTTAACCCGGGTCACGTACTCACGCTCCTGAATCGTTGATATCGTCGGTGCGTAAGTGCTGGGGCGTCCGATACCCCATTGCTCCAGAGTCTTAACCAGAGTGGCTTCAGTATACCTGGGTGGAGGTTGAGTAAAACGCTGCTCCGAAAAGACGCCCCGAAGCTCAAGTTCATCGCCTTTTTCCAGATGAGGTAGGGAGCCTTTACGTTCTTCCTCCACCTCATCCTTACGCTCACTGTAGATAGTCATAAAGCCGGGGAAAGTATTAACCGATACAGAGGTCCTCAGCAAATAATCGGTGTGATTTTTAGCCTCAATGTCAACGGTGGTGTTATCAAATAGAGCCGCCGCCATCTGGCTGGCTACCATTCGCTTCCAGATAAGTTCATAAAGCCTGAACTGGTTGGCATTGAGATATTTCTTGAGCATAGCTGGCTCACGGTGAACCCTGGTGGGGCGGATGGCTTCGTGTGCCTCCTGCGCACCTCTGGCCCGTCTGGTAAAAGAACGGGCGCGGGGCGGTAGGAACCTGGAACCATATTTATTATGGATGAATTCACGAACTTCAGCCAATGCTGTTGCGGCCACGCGGGTGGAGTCGGTACGCATATAGGTAATGAGACCCACACTGCCTTCATTACCGATTTGTAGACCTTCATAGAGTTGCTGAGCAATAGCCATGGTCTGTTTGGCGGTGAAGCGAAGGTTGCGCCAGGCTTCCTGCTGCAGGGTACTGGTGGTAAAGGGCGGGGCTGGCTGGCGGGTTGCCTTTTTCGTGCTTACGTTGATTACATCATAGGCAGCTTTCTCCAGGGAACTACTGATTTCATCCGATTCTTCCCTGGTATGTATGTCCAGCCTGGTGCCATCGGCCAGGCCAATTAACGCTGCCCTGAAGGTTTCTTTCTCCTTTTTCCTGTTGAGTTCCACTTCTATGTTCCAGTATTCTTCAGGAACGAAAGCCTGTATTTCCCGCTCACGGTCAACGATAATCTTTACCGCCACCGATTGAACCCTGCCGGCGGAGAGGCGTTTCCTTACCTTCTGCCAGAGTAGAGGACTGATTTTATAGCCGACCAGCCTGTCCAGGATACGCCTCGCCTGCTGGGCATCAACCAGCTGCATATCAATGCCACGAGGATTTTGAAACGCTTGTTTGACAGCATCCTCGGTTATTTCCCGAAATACGACCCTGTGGTAAGTTTGCTGGTCTGATTTTGCCACCTCAGCCAAATGCCAGGCAATGGCCTCACCCTCACGGTCGGGGTCAGTGGCCAGGTATATTACCGAGGCGCCTCTGGCAGCCTGCTTGAGTTCGTTGACAAGCTTTGTTTTGGCTCTGGGCACCACATACTTAGGCATAAAACCATTTTCTATATCCACGCCTATCTGGCCTTTGGGCAAATCCCGTACATGACCGAGTGAAGCCTTTAAACTGTAACCTTTGCCAAGAATTTTGCCCAGCGTTCTGGCTTTAGCCGGCGATTCTACTATTACTAGTTTTTTACTCATAGCTGCTAATCAACTCTTATCCGATACTCCTGCCGGGCTTCCCGCGCCAGCACGTAATTCATGGTACTTACCTGCTTTACCAGACCTTTAAGCTCCATCATAGCCAGCGTACCACTTACCGCCGCCGCCGAAAGGCCGCTGCTCCGGCAGACCTCATCAATGTGAACCGGTTCGGCGCTTAACTGCTGTAGAATGATAGACTCCGTTTCAGATTCGGGAAGAATTTCCCTCATTTCTATTTGTCGGGCTACTGTCGTCAGATTCAATTCTTCCAGGATATCGGTATAGTCACGGACCAGTTTGGCACCCTCCTGAATCAGTTTATTGGTACCGCGGCTTACTGGCGACAATATGCTGCCGGGAATAGCGAAGACTTCCCTGTTCTGTTCCAGCGCCATACGGGCCGTAATCATAGCCCCGCTGGTCTCACCGGCCTCGGCAATCAGGACTCCCAGGCTGAGACCGCTAAGGATTCTATTGCGCCTGGGGAAATTCTCAGCGCGAGGCCGCGTTCCCAGGGGATATTCACTTATCAAGGCACCCTGTTCTATTATATCACGGGCTAACTTGGCGTTTTCACCGGGGTAAACAATATCAAGACCACAGGCGAACACGGCCAGACTCCTGCCCCCAGCCTCCAGTGCGCTCCGATGGGCAATGGTATCAATCCCTTTGGCAAGACCGCTGACAATGGTGATTTTACTCTGAGCCAGGTCGGTTACTATCTCTTCGGTTACCTGTTTACCATAAACGGTATACCGCCGGGTACCGACAACTGCCAGGCACCACTCATCTTCCGGCATCAATGAACCACGAATGTAGAGTACCGGCGGATAGTCGTATATTTCCTTAAGTCGGGAAGGGTAATCGGAATCGCCGCAGGTGACCACCTTGATACCATAGCGTTCAAGTTTTTCCATCTCCATTTCCGGGGTAACACCGGGGCGCCATTTAGCAATGGCACGAAGGGCAACGCTATCCAGGCCAGCATGATTAAGCTCGCCGGGGGACGCCTTCCAGGCATTCTCCAGATTGCCGAAGTAGTTCTCAAGCTGTGTCAGCCTGACACGGCCAATGCCAGGTATATTGCTGAAGGCTACCCAGTATTTAAGATACTCATTCAAGGTAATTTAATTCTAGCATAGGGGTAGGCTGATGACAATTTAGCTTATTTTGTTAAAAGGGATTTTGATTGCTATAATATACGAACAACAATTCTCGTTAAACAGGAGGAATAATGGCAGGAGACTGGTTTTTGGTATTGGGGTGGGGAGCACCTATCGGCATTGGCATTTTCCTAATATGTTTGGGTATTATGATTTATATGATTGCCAGGGCTGATGAAATAAGTAAGCGTATCAAGCACGAGTATAAAGAGAAGAAGTAATAAGATTAAAATATCTGGTTATCTTCACATAGGTGGCGGAGAGGGTGGGATTCGAACCCACGGTAGCCAAAGGCTACACGCGCTCTCCAGGCGCGCCTGATAGGCCACTCCAGCACCTCTCCGCGATTTGTTTGCTCCTAAAGCTTACCCGCGTAACGCCATTTTTCATCTTATTCATAATTAGGAAACGCTCGGCTTTCTTCCTGGTAGCATCGCGGCTATTACGGGTCTGTCGCCTGACAAACTCTATTGTCGCCCGTTTATCTTCCAGCCTATCGAAGTACCTGCCAATTGCCAGGATAACCTTGCCAATAGAGATATTCCGGCATTCAACTGTCTCGTAATTATAATGCTCAACCTTCAAAAGCTCACCGGTGATTTCTGTCTGGTATTCCGGTTTGGCAAAGACAATATCGGTTAAAGCGGTAATGGCGTGATGAGCTGTAATCATATTACCGGTATTTAGCAGCCCGGTAAGCCTGCTTATCAGTTTATCAACCGCTCTGTCGTTGTCCGCCCTTGCTAAAGCCCCGATAACATCCATCGCCGTCCACCTGAGAATTCTGTTATCATGTTCGAGGAGCTTCACGAAGAATTTCAGCTCAGGATAAAGTGCGGCCGGGTTCCTCCTGGCAAGGGCTGTAATTTTCTTCGAACAGGGATACTTAACCTTGGGGTCATCAGATAATAAGTCTGCGCAATTTATTTTTACCATTTTGCTCCACCCCCTCTCTTATTATCGATAAATCGACTCAATTCGTCTTTGGCGGAGAGGGTGGGATTCGAACCCACGCTCCGCTTACACGGAGACCGCTTTTCGAGAGCGGCACCAT